>JAFVTJ010000097.1 GCA_017503305.1 Clostridia bacterium | reverse complement strand
GCAGGCCAAATCGTGACCGCCAAATTTTGAAATCAAATCTTCACAGGACTGTACAGCCTGGAATAATGAAAAACCGGCAAAGCTTCTGCCCGAACCGTGCGCTACAACACCGTCAGATGAAAGCACAATACAAGGCACACCATAGCGTTCCATAATGCGTGAAGCAACAATACCCACAACGCCGTGATGCCAATTGCTACCGCTAACAACAATAACTCTATCGTTAAAAAGATTGTTTTCCTTAATGCTTTCAATTGCTTGATTAAATATATCTCTTTCAATTTTTTGACGCGAAGCATTTAATTCATCAATTTCATTAGCAAGCTGTAACGCCTTAAGCATATTTGTTTCGCACAAAAGCTCAACTGCTTTAGTAGCGCTACCCATTCTGCCCGCAGCGTTAATGCGCGGACAAATTGAAAAAGCAATACGCTCACTAGTGATGTTTTGCAAAGAAACTCCCGCCACGTTTAACAGCGCACTAAGGCCTGTAAGTGGCGATGATTTTAATTTTTTAATACCATACTTTACAATACTGCGGTTTTCATAAGTAAGGGGCATAACGTCGGCAATAACCGCAACCGATAAAATATCGGCAAAGGCGGGCAAAAGCTCTTCCGGCTCCTTACCCTCCATTACGCAAATAAGCTTAAAGGCTACTTCAGCACCGCAAATGCTCTTAAATTCAGAAGGACAGTCCCTTCGATGCGGGTCAACAATTGCCGCGGCATCCGGCAAAGTAGCCGAAGGAAGATGGTGGTCAGTAACAACAACCGACATACCAAGATTATTTGCAAGTTCTATTTCTTCTATACATGCAATACCGTTATCAACCGTTATAACAAGATCTACATCAAGCGAATGCAAATACTCAACGGCGTTACAATTCATACCATAGCCTTCTTGAAAACGATCAGGTATATAGTAAATACAATTGGCATTGCGGCTTTTTAAATAAGTATAAAGCATGGCTGTAGCGGTAACGCCATCACAATCATAGTCACCGTAAACAGCAATTTTTTTGCCATTCTCAATGCTCAAATTAACAATATCCGCCGCGTGCATAATATCAGCCATAGAATAGGTGTCGCTAAAATTGAGCTCGTCAGACAAAAACTCTTCTAAATCGGCAGGGGTATCATAACCACGCGCACTTGCAATAAGTGCAACCAATGGGTCCACGTCGCATTCGTTAGCAAGCTGTTTTCCAAGGTTGCGGTCATACTCTTTTATAACCCATTTTTTAAAGCCCAATTTCTTCACCACCTTAATGATACAATAATACACTTTATTGTATCATTTATAGCAATATTTTTCAATAAAAAAATAAAAAAATCACATTAAAAAAAGTCCCACAAAGGGACTTTTTTTAAGTAAATTAATCGGTTTGTTTTTTAATGCCAAAAAGCATACGTAAAAATGGATTTAAAAATTTGGGTCCTTTTAAAACAATAACTTTCATAAAATAACCTCCACTAACATTTGGCACACGAAAATCCGAGTATTATTACCCAAATCGCAAGTACCGCAATTAAAAACCTAGGAGGACAAAAGCAACTTATTAAAAGTCCACCTGCAAAAGAAATTGCAACGAGACCCTTATTTAAAGTAAATCTTTTACGCATTCACGTTCCCCCTTACAATAACATTATATAAGGGAAAACAAAAATTGTTACTATTTTGTTTTTTTAGTGGTATTCCAAGGCTTTAAATCCTTCAATTCGTTAAAAATTTCAATATACGAATTATGGCGTGTTTTTTCAATCTCGCCGTTTTCAACCGCTTCAAGAACCTTACAACCATTTTCGGTGGTGTGAGTGCAAGAAGAAAATTTGCAGTTGTAAATTAAGTCGCCAAAATCGGTAAAGGATTCTGCCAAGGCTTCCTTAAAAGCATAATCATTATAATTGTTTTCAATTGACGAAAAACCGGGTGTATCAACAACGTAGCCGCCGCATTCCAGCCTATAAGCTTGAATATGGCGTGTGGTGTGTCTTCCTCTGCCAAGCTTTTCACTAACGTCGCCCGTAGCAATATTGCTATTGCCGAAAACATAGTTTAAAATGCTGGATTTACCCACACCGGAATTTCCCGTAAAGGCACTAATAGAGTTAGCAAGCTCGGGCAAAAGCTCGTTCATGCCTTCACCCGTTTGAGCCGATACAACCAAAGTTTTAAAGCCTGCTTTTTCATAAATGCGCTTATATTCCGAAAAATCACCCATATCTGCCTTGTTAAAAACAATAACAGGCTCAATATTGTTATATCGCGCAATGGCTGTGATTTTATCGATAATATAATAATTTGGAGCAGGTGTTGAATAAGACGAAACGATAAATAGTTTATCTATATTAGCAACGTTTGGTCTTATCAAAACGTTTTTACGTTCAAAAATTTTGTTTATAACACCGTGTGTAGCATCTAAAATTTCAAAATCAACACTGTCGCCCACCAAGGGAGAAAAAACGCTTTTTTTAAAACTTCCCCTTGCTTTACATTCGTAAAGAGCGTCGCCTGTGCTTACGTAGTAAAAGGACGACAATGCTTTAACTATAATACCCGTCATTGAACAACTTCACCCGAGTTATCTGTGTCAGTCGCGGGCGGGTCAAAGGTATTAGAGCTAATAACGGTTACGTTATTCATTTGTGCTCTAAAATCAACCGAAATACGTTGATATTCCTGCGAACTGCCGTTTTCGCCCTTGATCATAATTGTAAAGTTATCAACCTTATTTTGTGATGTTATATCGGTAAAGGTGTAATTTGTAAATTCGGAAAGATTAATGGGTTCACTTGTTTTAACCATTCTACCTGCATACCAAATAGAAACCGAGCAAATATTTTCCGGGAAAACTTCGGGCAAATTAACCTCAACGTCTGTTTCGTAAACACCACTGCTAACGTAGATTGTAACCGTGCTGCCTTCGGGGATTTTCTTGGATCCACCCTGTGGGTCTTGTCTTAGAACGTAGTCCTTAGGTTGATAATTATCTGCAGGTGTAAGATTAACGTTTTCAACAACTACCTTAAGGTTTTGGTCTTCAATTTTTTCTTTTGCCTGTGCAATGGGTTCACCAATAACGTTAGGAACGTCTACGCTGATTTCTGCCTTACCGGTTGAAACAAAAAGCTTAATGGTAGCACCTTCGGGAACTACAGTCGAATGCTGAGGTTCGGTTTTAATTACTAAACCTTCTTCAAATTCATCGCTTGCTTCTTCAACAATTATAACCTTAAATCCATAAGATTTCTCAAGTTCTGTAATTGCAAAGGATTCGGTCTTGCCGCGTACGTCGGGCACTTCCTTGCGGGTTTCACCAATACTTACAAATAAAGTAATAACGGCGTCCTTCTTAAGCTTTGAGCCTTCTGAAATAGATTGCTCAAATACAAAATCTGCTTCAAAATCGTTATTATAATCATATTCAATTTCAAAATCAAAATTATCGTTGTATTCTTTATTTTCTAAAATTGCCGATAATTTTTGACCAACAAATTTAGGACACGCAAGTTCTGAAGTTGGTGTATTAAAATGTTTTTTGAAAATGGAAATACCAAACACAATTAAGGCCAGTACCAACGCAATAGCAACACCTGTTAAAACTGGTATTAAATTGCTCTTCTCCTTAACCTCTTCGGTTTCGGGTTCTTCCTCGTTAGCCTCTTCATTAAGGTCACCAACAAATCTTGTGGGGGCATCATCCACAAAATAAGAATACGGGAAGGTTATGGCAGGATCCTTGCGGAAATTGGTAAGGTCGCAAAGAATTTCAGAAGCGGACTGATAACGTCTTTCCTGACTTTTTTGCATTGCGTGCATTGTAATTTGCTCTAAGCCTTGCGGAATAGAACCGTTAATTTCGGTGGGGAGCTGCGGATCACGTTGTAGCTGCATAATAGCAACCGAAACAGCGCTTTCAGCCTGGAACGGAAGTCGACCTGTAAGCATTTCGTAAAGCATAACACCTACGGAATAGATATCGGTCTTCTCATCGGTTTTTTCGCCTCTTGCTTGTTCTGGACTAATATAATGAACCGAACCAATAGCCTTATCAGTAATTGTGCGTTGGTCACTGCGCGCAAAGCGTGCAATGCCAAAATCGGTTACTTTAATTGTGCCATCCGCCAAAACAATAATGTTTTGGGGTTTAACGTCGCGGTGAACAATGCCTCGGTCGTGAGCATGTTGTAAAGCCCTTAAAATTTGAATGGTAAAATGAACGGCATCCTTCCAACGAAGGCTTCCTTCACGTTCAATAAACTCTTTTAATGTTATACCCTCAATATATTCCATAACAATATATTGAATAAGGTCGCCAAAGCTTACGTCATAAACGTTAACGATGTTGGGATGTGAAAGCATTGCAATAGCCTTGCTTTCGTTTTTAAAGCGGCGTAAAAATTCCTGATTAGAAAGAAATTCATCCTTCAAAATTTTAATAGCAACCATACGGTTTTCTACGTTATCAAAGGCTTTATAAACAACCGCCATACCGCCTACGCCGATAATTTCCTTAATCTCGTATCTGCCATCAAGACGTTTACCTAAAAACTTATCCATAAATTACAATCCTTTCTTTACTCTGCGGTCAAGGTAACAACTGTGATATTGTCTCCGCCGCCATTCTCGTTGGCTTTTGCTACTAAGGTTTCACTTACCAACGCTAAATCGTTTTGTTTGAAAATTTCGTAAATATTAGCTTCGGGCACATAGTTAGTAAGCCCGTCAGTACAAAGTAATAAGGTGTCGTTTGTATTGAGAGTAAGCTCATCAAAATCGGCAACAACCTCTGCTTCAACACCAAGCGCGCGAGTAATTACGTTTTTGCGAGGATGGTGTTTAGCATCATCGGGAGAAATTTCCCCATTTTCGATAAGGGTTTGAACAATTGAATGGTCTTTAGTGAGCTGCTTGATTTCATCATTCAAAAGGTATATTCTGCTATCACCAACGTGGGCGATTATAGCATCGTTGTCTTTGACAATTGCAGCAACAATTGTAGTACCCATACCCTTTAAAGCTTCATCCTTAACCGCCCTGTTAAAAATTAACAAATTGGCACTTGAAATTGCATTTTTAAGGGTTCTCTCAAAATCATTAAGCGTCATATTATCCCGAAACGAATTATAAAGATATTCACTTACGGTTTTAACGGCAATTTCGCTGGCAATATTACCGGCATTTGCGCCGCCCATACCATCACACACAATGGCAAAGGTAATGTTTTCGGCAAGTTGGCCCGCTATAAAAGCATCTTGATTACTGTTTCGTACAATACCTTTATCAATTTTACTGTGTATTATCATAAAGTGTTACCCTCCTTTGCTTTTCTTCGCAATTGTCCGCAAGAAGCATCAATATCGGCACCCAGGGTGCGACGAACAGTTGCGTTTATTCCGTTATAAATAAGGCGATCTTTAAAGGAAATTATCTTCGCCATATCGGGCTTTTTAAAAGAGTTTTCGGCCACGGGATTTGCAGGAATTAAATTTACGTGGCACATAATACCTTTAAGTATTTTTGCTAATTGATCGGCACATTCTCGCGAATCGTTGACACCTTCAATAAGAGCATATTCAAATGAAATTCTTCGCGTAGTTACCTTTTGGTAATCTCTGCAGGCCTTTAACAGCGCCTCAATATTCCACTTTTTATTTACCCGCATCATAGATTCGCGGATTTTATCATTCGGAGCATGAAGCGAGATTGAAAGAGTGATTGGGAAGTTGTATTCTGCCAATTTTTCAATTCCGCTTACCACACCCGAAGTAGATAATGAAATATGTCTAAGACCTATGTTCAAGCCGTCATCGTTAGAAACTAATTTTAAAAACTTAACCGAATTTTCAAAATTATCAAGCGGCTCGCCCATTCCCATCATAACAACGTTGCTTACACGAATGTTATTATCGCGTTGAGCTTTAGTGATTTGGGCCAACATTTCCGAAGCGGTTAAATTACGGCAAAGGCCATCAATACCGGAGGCGCAAAACGAGCAACCCATTCGACAACCAACCTGAGTAGAAATACAAACGGTATAACCATGCTCGTATTTCATAAGTACTGATTCAATATACTCACCATCGTAAAGTTCGTAAACGTATTTTACGGTTTCGTCGATTTTAGAAGCCAAGCGCCTAACAATTTTCACAGTTGCTAAGTAGCATTTTTCTTTTAAAATATTGCGAAGCGAAAGTGGGATATTTGT
>JAFVTJ010000096.1 GCA_017503305.1 Clostridia bacterium | reverse complement strand
GAGCTTATCGTTGAAGGCTTTGTGCGTGAGCTTGTAAGCAAGATTCAAACAATGCGTAAGGAAGCCGATTTTAACGTAACCGACCATATCGAAATTACCATCGAAGGTAGCGAAAAGGTTTGCGATATTGCAGTTTCTAAGAAGGCTTATATCGTAGGCGACACCTTGGCAGATTCTCTTACCATTGCCGATCCTCAAGGCTTCGTTAAGGAATGGGATATCAACGACCAAAAGGTTACAATCGGTGTTAAAAAAGTTTAATTTTTAACAAAGGTAGGTGCTTATATGAAAATTTACGAATCGGGTGAAATGTACCTTGAAACAATATTGCTGCTTTCCCGCAAAATGCAGTACGTCCGCTCGCTTGATATTGCGACTGACTTGGGTTTTTCCAAGCCTTCGGTATCGCGCGCGGTAGGTTTGCTTAAAAAGGCGGAGCTTATAACGGTGGATTCAAAGGGTTACATCACTTTAACCGATGAAGGCAAAAAAATTGCCGAGCGTATGTACGAGCGCCACACCGTAATTACAGGCTTTCTTGAAAAATTGGGCGTATCGCCCGACGCAGCATCGCAGGATGCTTGTAAAATTGAGCATCATATAAGCGAAGAAAGCTTTGAAGCAATTAAAAAGCATAGCGAAAAGCTATAATACAAAAATCCCGACCTTTTGGTCGGGATTTTTATGTGTTGCAAATAGTGGTTTATAATGTTTCCTAGTTTTAACGGAAGTGGATTTGCACCTTTGTTGTATTCTTAGTGGGTCAAGGGCGTAGCCCTTGTCGTTCAGGGGGTGTTGTTGTCGGAGTACAATTTATTGCAACATATAAACTTGTCTTTCATTTGAGCGTAGCGGTCGTTGAAAGACGGTTTCATGTGTTATAATACCGACAACAAAAGGGGGAAATTCGAAATTCCCCCTTAGGCGAATCTTTCCGCCCTTTCTTTTCGCCTACACAAGAAAGGGCGTGCCTGTCGCGGCACGAGCGACAAAGGTGCAAGACAATCTCAAAAATTTAAAAATGTCGGCTTCAAACATTTTATTTAATATTTTCTATCTCACACCCTTTATAATAATGCTTTAAAATTTCTTTGTAGTCGCTGCCTTGCTGCGCCATATAGTTTGCGCCGTTTTGACTCATTCCAACCCCATGGCCGTAGCCGTAAACGGTAAAAATAATTTTATTATCCGAAAATTCGGCTTCAAAGTTTGATGATTTTAAATCAAACATTTCTCTAATTTCGCTGCCCTTATATTCCTTGCCGCAAGCCTTAACGGTTTTAACCGTTCCCGCTTCGGTGCGGGCAAAATCGGTAAAGGGATTGCCGCTTATTTCATCGGCACCGAGTAAGGTTTTAAGCTTTGCGGTATCTACAGTAACTTCGCTAATATAGTTTTTGGCAAGCTTATCCCCAACGCTATCAACCGATTGCAAGTAGGGGTAGTCCTTACCCCAAACGTTTTTACTACTTTCGGTACTGCCGCCCGAAACCGCGTGGTAAACCGACAAAATAATGTCACCGTTATAGGTTAGCATTTGATTTTCGGTTTCGTTTATAATTTTTTCAATTTTTTTAGCATATTCTTCGGCGTTGCTTCCCCATTTTTTAAGGGCGGCTTCGCGCGAAATGTAGCATTGGTCGGTTTTAAAGTTGTCGGTTATATCGTAAGGCTTGTCATTGTTTGCTTTTTGCCGCCAAAGCGCAAAGGTATAGGCGCAAACCGCCTGCGCTTTTAAAGCCTCTTCTTCGTAAAGGGCAGGCATTTCGCCTGCAATCACCCCAAAAAGATAATCCTTGGCGGACATTTCTTCCACCTGGTTGGTTTCGCTTATAAGCACCTTAAAGGTGGCAGAATTTAAAGGCTCTGGCAGTTGGGCGGAAGCTTGCGTGGAAGTAAGGTTTTGTGTTTCTGTTTTGTTTAAAGCGGTAAGCGGCAGCAAAAGTAAAACTGCAAGAAGCATAGCCGTGCAAAGAAATATTTTTTTCATAAAAGCCCTTCTTTTTTTACATAAATGTTGACCTTTTTTAAAATCGTATTATAATATTAAATATATGATAAAAAATAAATTTTAATGTTTTTTGGAGCAGGGTAATGAGTTTTAAAAAAATTATTACAGCCTTTAGCATAGGCTTGCCAATTTGCATAGCTGCAAGAATATTGCAAATTGTTTTTACAATTAAAAGCAAAACAGGTTTTTATTTGCACGGTCAAGAAGGCTTGGGCCGTGTTCTTTTGGCAGTTATTTTTGCGGTGGCGGCTTTGCTTTACCTTTTTGCCTTTAAGGCTTACAAAACTCCCGAAAAACCACCTAAAAATAATTTGTTTTTGGCAATTTCATCGGGTTGTATGGCGCTTGTCCTTTTGAATGAATTTTTAGGTCAACGCTTTCCTACAACGGCGCTTAATTGGCAAATCACAATGATTAAAATATCAACTGTGGCGTGCATTGCTTATTTTATAACTATTGCGCTTCAGGGTATTTTGGGCTTTAAGCTTTTGCCGATTTTGCACGTTATACCCTGTGTTTTTGCTATTACAAAAACTATTTTCTCCTTTATTAGCATTTCTTCCTTGGCAATTATCAGTGATAACGTTTTGCTTATTGCGGCATATTGCCTTTTAATGCTTTTCTTTGTAAATTATGCTAAGCTTTACAATAATCTCGATACCGATCTTAACTTCCGCAAAATATTAGCAACGGGCTTAGCCACTTCAATAGTTTGCAACACTCAAGCGGTAGCCTATTTTGCGGTTAATATTTTTGGCAATCAGGAATATTTACATACCGATATTAGCGTAATGTTTACAGTTTTGTGCTTTGGTATATTCACCCTTGCTTTTACAATTTCTCATTTTTATAAAACGTTATAATTAAAAGAGTATATTTGGCTTTCAAATATACTCTTTTAAAGTAAAATATAAATTAGGGCAAAAAGCAGTCGCTTGTCGGCTTTTTCGCTTAGTAATAAAAGCAAAAGCCCAAGTATTAGGGCAAAATCGCCATCGGTTTTAAGTTTATCTAAAAAAGGCAGCGAGAAAAGGCTGTTTTCCTTGGGTGGCGCAGGCGGTTTTTGCGGTGGCGGCGGTTTATACACACTGCGGGAGCTCATTTCCTGCATACGCTTTATGGCTTCGTTAAAGTTTTGTTCGTTCATAAAAGCTTACCCAAAACCCCGCTTTCCTTTAAAATAGGCAAAAGCTCTAAAAGGCGCAAAATTTTTATGGCGGTGTCTACCTTTTCGCGCTTGGGCTCGCTAAGGTGGGGCTTTAACGCGGCAAGTAACCGCGTGCGCTCATCGTCGTTTTTGGTGTTTAGCTTACTCACTACCGACATAAGCTTCATAAGCTCGGCGCTGTCAACCGCGCCAAACGGTGCTTCCGCTTGGGGTGGTTCTTCGGGGGCGAGTATGCTTTCGGCCATTTCGCGCACACGGGTCATACTTTCGGGGTCGTTTAAAATTTGGGCAAGCTTAAGGCTTAGGTCATCCATTTTTTTCTCCCGAAAGCATTTTTAAAAGCATTTGTGCCTGCGGGCTTTTAAGCAAACGCTCAAGCTCGCTTTTGTCGGATAGGATTTGGTTTAGTTTTTGCTTTTCCTTTTCGGAAAGGTTTTTAACAAGCGCATCCGCGTTGCCTGATTTTGCGGCATTTTCCAAGGCTTTTTGGTTAAGCTTTCCGTTAGATTTGGCGGCTATTGCTTCAAAATTAAGGTTTTGGTTATTCATAAAATACCCCCTTGTATATATTTATGCTAATATTTAAAGATTAGAATTAAAGGTGATTTTTTGAGAATTGTGGTTATTTCCGATTCGCATAGGCGAAGCGATATTGTGGAAAAAATTCTTTACGCGCAGGAAAGCGCCGAGCACGTTTTCTTTTTGGGCGATTGTGTGACCGACGTGGAGAATTTTGAGTTTATTTTTCCAAACAAAAAATTTCATATTGTGTCGGGCAACTGTGATTATTTTTCCACCTACCCAAATTCCGGCATTGCCGAAGTTGGCGGAAAGAAAATTTTCTTCACGCACGGCCACACCTTTTACGTAAAGGGTGGCACGGGGCCCTTGCTTGAAAATGCAAGGAAATGCGGCTACGATATCGTGCTTTACGGCCACACGCACCTATCTAAAACATTATATGAGGACGGCATTTATATTGTTAATCCGGGTTCTTGCTCGCAAGGGCGCGACGGCAAGCGTTCCTATGCTGTTATTGATATTGAACCTAACGGAATTTTGCCCAATATTATTTATCTTTAAGGAGCTTTTATGAAAAAGGTATTGTTGCACTGTTGTTGCGCGCCCTGTTCACTCTCTTGTATTGAGCCTTTGCAAAATGAGGGGATACAGCCCACACTTTTTTGGTATAACCCCAATATTCATCCCTTTAAGGAGTATGAAGCGCGGCTTGACTGCTTAATAAACTATGCAAAAGAAATTGATTTGCCCCTTTTGGTTAAAGAAAACTATGGCCTTAGGGAGTTTGTTAAAAACGTGGTAGGCGATATTGACGGCCGCTGTGTTTATTGTTACGAGCATCGCTTGCAGGAAACGGCAAAATTTGCGCGCGACAACGGCTTTACTCACTTTACCACCACCTTGCTTTGCAGCATTTATCAAGACCACGAAGCCATAAAGGCGGCGGGCGAAAAATGGGCAAGGGAATACGGTGTGGAATTTTTATACCGTGATTTTAGACCTAATTTTAGAGAAAAAAATAAAGAAGCCCGTGAAAAAGGCTTCTATATGCAAAAATATTGCGGCTGCATTTTTTCTGAAGAGGACAGATATCAAAAGCAAATCAAAAAGCGGTTATGAAATTAACCATTCATAACCGCTCCTAATATATTAAGTTTTATACTTTATCTAAATATTCCTTTGTGCTACCGTTAAAACGGTTTTCGCTTTCCGAGGAGTGCCTCGGTTATAATTTGCACTGAAAGTTTATTTAGATCTTAAGTTTTTCCAGTTAAATTTAAATTGTACATTGGAATCACCCCAACAGTTTATTTGATAGAATGTCTTAATCCTTTCATTTTAATCACCATTGAGTATATATATAAATTTTACTTATAGAAAATGTTTATTTTAAATTTAATTTTTTCTTTCTTATGAAGCTTTAACTACTTCATTGGAATCACGCCTTTCGTTTATTTAAGATATCCTTCAGGTGGAGTTAACTCTTTCATTTTTAGCTCCTCCTTTCTTCTGTGTCTTTATTATAAGGCATTAACAACAAATTGTCAAGCAAAAGTTGATAACTTTTGTGTATTCTGTAAAAATGTATATTTGTTTCCACACTTTTTGTATATTATGTTAAAAATTTTCGAAGGAGAGATAGTATGCGACCTATGAATCCGCCCCCGGCGGGAATGCGCGGCCCCATGCGTTTAGGTGGACCCAGGGGTTATTTAACCGAAGCTGAAAAGCAAAATCGTCCCAAGCTTACAAAGGGGCTTTTGTTACGTATACTTTCATACTTAAAGCCTTACAGATGGCAGTTTTTGCTTGTGTTTGTGGCCCTTGTAATATCGGCTGTGTTGGGACTTTTCCCATCAATTATAACCGGTAAAATTGTGGATTCAATTATAGCCGACGGGCAAATGCAAGCCCTATTAAAGCTTTTGGTGGTGGCCTTTGTTGTGCTATCCTTAGCGCAAATAATAAGCGTTTTGGAGCAGTACATAAACTCCTGGATATCGCAAAAAATTATTTTTGATATGCGCAACCAAATGTACGACCATTTACAGCATATGCCACACTCCTTTTTCACAAACGAAAAGCAGGGCGATATTATAACCCGTATGAATAGTGATATCAACGGTGTAAGCGCCGTTATTTCGGTTATGCTAACCTCGGTTGTAAGCAATATTTTAACGGTTGGCACCTGCGTGTTTTATTTGTTTTATACCGATTGGCGCTTGGCTATTGTGGGTCTTATAATACTGCCTGTAATTATTTTTCCCACCAAGGCGGTGGGCAAGAGACGTTGGATGTTAGCCACCGAGGTGCAGGAAAAAAGCGACGAGCTTAACACCCACATAAACGAAACCCTTTCGGTAAGCGGGTCTATGCTTGTAAAGCTTTTCACCAAGGAAAAAACCGAATATAATAAGTTTAAGGCTATCAATAACAAGGTTACAAAAACTACCATTCGCGAGCAACGCGCAGGCAGTTGGTTCCATGTGTTTTTGGGGCTTTTTATTCAAATTGCGCCCTTGTGTATTTATTTTGTTGGCGGCTTTCTTATTATGCGCTATGGTGATAAGGGGCTATCGGTGGGTGATATTACGGTTGTGGTGGCCCTTGTAAACCGACTTTATCAGCCGGTAAGAATGCTACTCAACTTACAGGTGGATTTTATCCGCTCGCTTGCCTTGTTTACAAGAATTTTTGAGTATTTAGACCGCCCTCACGAAATTGAAAACCCCGAAAACCCCAAAAAGCCTGATTTGGATAACAGCAGTGTGGAATTTTGCGACGTCCATTTCGCTTATGAAGAAAACAAGGAAATTTTAAAGGGTGTAAGCTTTAAGGTGCCTAAGGGTAAAATGTATGCTATTGTAGGTACTTCGGGTGCGGGCAAATCTACAATAATCGGTATGATACCCCGCCTTTATGACACAAAGCAAGGCGCGGTTAAGGTTGCGGGGGTAAACGTTAGAGATTATGATTTACCCTATCTTCGCACAAACATTGGCATTGTAACGCAGGATACATATTTATTTAATGGCACAATTTTGGAAAATTTATTATACGCAAAGCCTGATGCTACTATGGAAGAAATTGAAAAGGCTTGCAAAATTGCGAATATTTACGATTTTATCGTATCACTGCCCCAAAAGTTTGAAACGGTGGTAGGTAACCGCGGGCTTAAGCTTTCGGGTGGCGAAAAGCAACGTGTTTCAATTGCCCGCGTGGTGCTTAAAGACCCTAAAATT
>JAFVTJ010000095.1 GCA_017503305.1 Clostridia bacterium | reverse complement strand
TTGTATTTGCCTCCAAAAATGGTAAATTAACAGATATACTATACTACATTTTCGGGCATTTTTCAACAAGAAAATTTAAACATATACGAATAAACACCCAGTTACAAGAAGGCTCCCCTTAAAATGTAAGGGGAGCTGTCTAAACCGTAGGTTTTGACTGAGGGGATTTAAAAGCAAAACAATCCCTCCGACTTTTTGTTTTACAAAAAGCCACCTCCCTTTACACAAGGGAGGCTTTGAAAAAATTAGTCTTCGTCGTCTATTTCGTAAAGCTCGCACACGCCGATGCGTTCAATACGAAAACCGTCGGTTTTAAGGACTGTAATTTCAAGGTTTTCCCAAGTAAAGCTGCTGCCTTCCTCGGCTTCGCCTTCAAGCATTGTAAGCGCCCAACCGCCTATTGTTGCGGTGTCGGCTTCAAAATCCTCGTCCTCGTCGATATCAATATCAAACTCGTCAAAGAAATCGTATACACGCATATCGCCGTCGGCTTCAAAGTGGGTGTCGTCAACGCTCACAAATTCACGCTCAATTTCGTCTGATTCGTCAAAAATTTCGCCAACCAACTGCTCAAGCACGTCTTCCATTGTTAAAATACCCATTGTACCGCCGTATTCGTCAAGCACGACAACCATGTGGCACTTGTTTTCCTTCATTTTTTCGAGCACGTCGGGTAGCGGCATTGTTTTGTGAACAAAGGTCACAGGTAGCAACAATTCGCGGATGTTAACCTTGCCCTTTTCAACGTAAGCCTTGTAAAAATGGTTAAGGTGAAGAATGCCTATAATGTTATCGGTTGTGTCTTCGTAAACGGGGATACGTGAGTAGGTAGATTCTTCGCACTTTCTAAGGTTTACTTCGTACGGGTCACGAATATCTATAGCGTCCATATCGATGCGGTGGGTTATGATTTCGTAGGCTAAAACGTCGTCAAAATCGAGCGCATTTTGAAGCAAATCGCATTGCTCCTCGTCGAGAACGCCCTCGTCTTCAACTATATCGATAATATTTTCAAAATCATCTTCGGATATGGCTTCGCTGTCGTCGGTTTTGCTTGCCCAAATTTTAGAAACCAAATTAACAAAGCCGGTAATCACAATATTAACAGGCTTTAAAATTAGCGACAAAACGTACATCGGCACAGCCGAAAGCGAGCAAAATGCTTCTGGCAGCATTTTGGCAATAACATTGGGGATAATTTCGCCAAAGATTAAAATAATAAGGGTCATTATAACGGTGGAAACCCAAGCATAATCATCGTTGCCACCAAACCAACCGATAACAATAACCGTAGCAATAGACGAAGCCGCCATATTAGCAATATTGTTACCAATCAAAATACTGCTTAAAAGATTATCGTAATCATCCAAGATTTTTATCGCAGTTCTTAGCGACAAGGTGTCCTTGGTTTTAAGCATATTTTTAAGTCTTACAGGGTTTGCCGAAGAATAAGCAATCTCGGTCGCCGAGAAAAACGCCGAAACCAAAACCAAAAGGAAAATTGATACGTATTCGAGAGTACTAATCATCTAAAGCACCCCCTATATCATTTTCGTCGTAAATTTCGCCTACTAATTCTTCCAAAATATCCTCAACCGTGAGAATACCAACAACATCGCCGTCATTATCCCTTACAAAGCTTAAATTACGGCGGTGGTTGCTCATTTCAGTCAAAACATCGTCAATCGGCTCGTTGGCATCAACGTAGTAGGGGTAGTCGATAATGCTTGCCAAAATAACGTTTTTGCGGTTTTTCATATAGGCTTTAAAGAAATTTCTAATCTGCAAAACACCCTTAATATTACCCTTACGGTCGGTAACGGGAATGCGCGAGTGAATAGAGTTTTTAACAATTTTTAGTATTTCAGGGGTTTTTAGCGCTACCGATATGTATTCAACCTTTTCCCACGGGGTCATAACCTCGCCCGCGGTAGAGTTTGAAAACTCCAACGCTGATTTCATAAGCTCGCTTCGGTCCTCGTCAAAGCCATCCTCTTGTGAAATGTTTTCAACAATATCGGTGAGTTCTTCTTCGGTCATAGTAACCACCATTTCGGCTTTAGCCTTAAAGGGCTTTGATACAAGCGCCGAAAGGGCGGTAAAGGCAATCGACACGGGCTTTAAAACCTTCATTAAAATAATAAGAGGAAGGGACGCAAACTCGGCAAATTTTTCATTGCACGAACGCGCAAAGGATTTCGGCAAAATTTCCCCAAAAATAAAAATAACCACAGTCGCAACAATAGTAGCCACCGTAACCCAATACGCACCTAAATGCAGGGTTATAGCAGTTGCAAGTGTTGCACAACCGATATTCACAACGTTATTGCCGATAAGCAAAACGGACAAAGCCTCATCAAAGTGGTCTAAAAGCCAAAGCACGCGCTTTGCACTTCTCTTCCCTTTTGAAGCCTTGCTCATCATATGAATACGGTTAACTGAAGCTAAAGAAATCTCGGTTCCTGAAAAGTAACCGCTTAACACTATTAAAATTACAAATAAAATAATACTGACCGCAGGACCATCGTCCACAGTTATCAACCATCCTTTCTTTGAAACATTTAATATATTACAATATGTTTTAAGTTTTGTCAAATGCTTTTTGTAAAGAAATCGGAACTATATAGGCTAATTGTAGGGTCATTCACGAATCGACCGTAAAATACCGCCAAACCTAACGGGTCATTCGTGAATGACCCCTACGAATAGTCTTTATAGATTAATCTTTAATTCCGCATTACGAATTACGCATTACGCATTTAAAATATATTGCCTTTTTAAAGATTATAGTATATAATATATTTTGAATTATTATAAGCGGAGGGAAAATTTTGGATATCAATATCGGCGACAAGCTTATTATGAAGAAAAAGCACCCTTGCGGTAATGATATTTTTACCGTTACAAGAATTGGTATGGATTTTCGCCTTCGGTGTGACGGCTGCTCGCACGAGGTAATGCTACCCCGTAGTAAAGCCGAAAAGGGACTTAAAAAAATAATTAAAGCAAATGGTGAAAATAATGTTTGATAAATTAGAATCGGTTGTAAACCGCTATGAACAAATCGGTATGGAGCTTACCCGCCCCGATATCGCATCTAATAACGAGCTATTCCGAAAACTTATGAAAGAGCATAGCGACTTAACCCCAATAGTTGAAAAATACCGCGAATATACTGCAGCTAAGGAATCCGAAAAGGACGCTTTGGAAATTCTGGCAGAGCCTAATCTCGACAAGGATTTTAAAGAGCTTGCCGAAGAAGAACTTAAAACCGCAAAGGAAAATATCGCTGTATTTTCCGAAGAATTAAAGATTTTACTTTTGCCTAAGGACCCCAACGACGATAAAAACGTTATTATCGAAATCCGTGGCGGTGCAGGCGGTGAAGAAGCATCACTTTTTGCAGGCTCGCTTTACCGTATGTACACAATGTATGCCGACTCTAAGCGTTGGAACCATGAAATTGTAAACGCCAACGAAACCGAGCTTGGCGGCTTTAAGGAAATCAGCTTTATGATTGAGGGTAGCGGCGCATACTCCCGCTTTAAGTACGAAAGCGGTGTTCACCGTGTTCAGCGTGTGCCCGATACCGAAACACAGGGCCGTATCCACACCTCAACCGTAACCGTTGCGGTTCTTCCCGAAGCCGACGACGTTGAGCTTGAAATCAACCCTGCCGACCTTAAGATTGACACCTTCCGTTCATCCGGTGCGGGCGGTCAGCACATTAACAAAACCTCGTCGGCTATCCGTGTAACCCACATCCCCACGGGTACTGTTGTTGAATGTCAGGACGAGCGTAGCCAGTTTAAAAACAAGGATAAGGCGCTTAAAATTTTGCGTTCACGCCTTTTAGATGAAGAACAAAG
>JAFVTJ010000094.1 GCA_017503305.1 Clostridia bacterium | reverse complement strand
GATACACACCTAAAGGTGTGATGAGATACAAGGGCGGTTTTACCGCCCTTGATGATATACAGCCTAACGGTTGATGATATACCATTGCTTTCGCAAAGGATAAAAAATTCGACTTGTCGAAACAAGTCGAATTTTTTGGCGCAGAGAGAGGGATTCGAACCCTCGGTACAGTATTAGTGTACACACGATTTCCAATCGTGCGCCCTAGACCAGCTCAGCCATCTCTGCATAGGTCACTAATGCATTATAATATAAGAATTCAAAAAAATCAAGTGGAAATTTAATTTATTGGTAAAATATTTTGATAAATATTCTTTTGGAGAATAAAAATAGCACCCAGCATTTACTGAGTGCTATTTTGGTGACCCGTACGAGATTCGAACTCGTGTTACCGCCGTGAAAGGGCGGTGTCTTAGGCCTCTTGACCAACGGGCCGTGTTGGTGGCTGTAATTGGATTTGAACCAATGACACTGCGGGTATGAACCGCATGCTCTAGCCAACTGAGCTATACAGCCATAATTTCAGCGACTTGTACATTATATCGAACAAAGTCGCTTTTGTCAATAGTAAATTCAAAAAATTTTAATTTTATTTTTGATTTTTTATAAATTTGTTTACTCCCCAAACGCCTAAGATTATAATTCCGCAAAGAATAAAGCCCCAAACAGTCATTTTTTCCTTCAGAATAATTATACCTGCAATTACCGTAACAACGGGGATAATGTTTGAAAAAGATGAGGCTTGCACGGCGGTAATGTGCGAAGTGGCAAAGTTATAAAGCAAAAATGCCAAAACGGAAGAAATTATTGCAAGATAAATTATTGCAATAATAAACTTAACACTTGAAAGGCTTTGGACGATAAGGGGGAAATAGCTTTGCTTTAAGGTTATTAAAGCGATTAAATTAAAGCCAATACATCCTACTAAAAACATAACGTAGGTGCGTTCGAAAGCAGAGCAGCTAGCCGATTGTCGTCGGCTTAAAATTTTGAAGACTGCAGCACAAATAACCGCGCCCACAAGCAATAAAATGCCCAAGACATAGGTGTGTTCGCCATTGTTTGAAATTATGCTTATAAGTGAAACACCTACTATTGAAAGCAAGGTAAAAAGCCACTGCAAAAGCGTTGGCTTTTCCTTTAAAAAGGCGGTAGATAAAAGCATAACCGCAACGGGAACCAATGCTATTATAACGCCCGAAAGTGCCGAAGAAACCAGCGAAAGACCGTAAAGCTCGAATATAAAATACAATAGCGGCTGTGCAAAGGCTAAGGCCCATATCCAAGGACTTTTGAGTGCTTTAAAGTTAATTTTAAAAAGGCCTAAGGCCAATAAAAGATTAAGGGTTAAAAAGGCTACTGTAAACCTTATTGCCAGAATAATAAGCGGGTGCGAAACCGAAAGCGCGGTTTTAGAAAAAATAAAGCTAAAGCCAAAGATAACGTTGGCTAAAAGGGCGCCTAAAATCCCTAATAAATGTTTGTTTTTAGTCATAATTTTCCACCGTTTTTTTAAAATGCAAACCAATTTTAGCACAAAATGGTTATTTGGTTATACAATTTTAGGTAATTGTAATTTTTTTGTAACTTTTTTCGATATTGCACTTGAAAAGTACTAGAAAAAAGTGTAGAATATACTTAGCTAATTATGTTTATATATTCTAATATCTTAAAGGATGTGTTTTATTATGGCAAACCGATTATTCCAAGGCGTTATTCATCAAATGAAGGACGCTATTGACCGCTCATTCGGCGTTATTGATGAGAACTATATTGTTATAGCTTCAAGTGATCTTAGTCGAATTGGCGAAACTGTTTTGGATGAAATGCCAATTTCGGATTCTTTTGTAAGTGGCGGAATAACCTACAAGGTTATTTCATCTAATCAGGGTGCCAAATATATGGTTTACGTTGAAGGTGAGGACGCTTTGGCTGCTCGTTATGCTAACGTGTTGGCAGTTGCCTTTTCAAATATAAAGTTTTATTACGATGAAAAGTATGACCGTAGCAACTTTATTAAGAACATTATTCTTGATAACATTTTGCCCGGTGATATTTACATTAAAGCGCGTGAACTTTACTTCAACAGCGACGTTTCAAGAACGGTTATTATTATTCGTGCGCTTGAAGTATCAGACGTTTCGATTTACGACATTGTTCAAAATCTCTTCCCCGATAAATCTAAGGACTTTATCATAAGCATTAACGAAAACGACATTGCTCTCGTTAAAGAAACCGCACAGGGAATAGACCCCAAGACTATTGAAAAGATGGCTTCTACCATTGCAGATACTATTACCGGCGAATTCTATGCTCAGGTAGTAATAGGCATTGGCACCACCGTTAATAACCTTAAGGATTTGGCTCGTTCCTTCAAGGAAGCACAGGCCGCTTTAGAGGTTGGTAAGGTATTTGACACCGAAAAGAGCATCGTTTCTTACGATAACTTGGGTATTGCAAGACTTATTTATCAATTACCCACCACCCTTTGTGAATCCTTCTTAAGAGAAGTTTTCAAGCGCGGTTCTATTGAAAATCTTGATCAAGAAACCTTGTTTACAATCCAACGTTTCTTTGAAAATAACCTTAACGTTTCGGAAACCTCACGTAAGCTATTTGTTCACCGTAACACCTTGGTTTACAGACTTGAAAAGATTAAGAAAATCACAGGTCTTGACCTTCGTGAATTTGACCACGCAATTATCTTTAAAATTGCTTTAATGGTTAACAAATACTTAAAGAGCAACCCGATTAAATATTAGTAAAGGATTATTTTAATGGAACAAATTGAACAAGGAATACAGCTTGCTTCCGCAAAGCCTATTATCGAGTTTCGCGGCGTTTCAAAAACCTATCAAACAGGCACTCATGCTTTAGAAGATGTTAATATTAAAATCAACAGTGGCGAGTTTGTTTTCGTTGTGGGTTCATCGGGCGCGGGTAAAAGTACCTTTATGAAGCTTATAATGCGTGAAGAAAAAGCAAGCACCGGTAAAATTGTGGTAAACGGCTTTAACCTAACACGTATGAAGAGAAAAACAGTGCCGATTCTTCGCAGAACAATGGGTATAGTTTTTCAGGATTTCCGCCTAATACCTAATATGAACGTTTTTGATAACGTTGCTTTTGCTATGCACGTTGTGGGAGCGGATAGTCGCAATATTCGTCGCGAAGTTACAAAAGCACTTTCTTTGGTGGGACTAGGTCACAAGGCGCGTTCAATGCCTAATCAGCTTTCCGGCGGCGAGCAGCAGCGTGTGGGTCTTGCCCGTGCTTTGGTAAATTCTCCGGATTTAATTATCGCGGACGAGCCTACAGGTAACGTTGACCCTAATATGTCTTATGAAATTGTTTCCTTGCTTACTGAAATCAACAAGCGCGGAACTACAATTTTAATGGTAACACACGACCACAATCTAGTGCGTGATTTTCAACACCGCGTAATTATGCTTGATGGCGGTAAGATTGTTGCCGACAATGCAGGAGGTGCCTTATAATGAAGTTGAGCAGTGTAAGATACCTCGTAAAAGAAGGCATTAAGAACACCTGGACAAACCGTCTTATGACAATCGCTTCGGTAGGCGTTTTGGTTGCTTGTATGGTTATTATGGGTATTGCTGTTATGATTTCCGAAAATGCTAATATGGCAATGGGAAATCTTGAAAAGCAAAACGTTGTAATGGCTTATATGAAGGATTACGCTTGGGCGCTTTATGGCGACGGTGTAACCCCAAGCACTGATAAGGATGCCGATAAAAACGGCATTAAGCCTTCGGATTATATAATCCACAATGAAGAAGAAGCTAAAGCACTTTGCGATGAGATTGCAAAAATTGATAACGTGGCTTCGGTAAGCTTCGTTACCAGCGAGGGCGGTCTTGAAATTGCAATAGAATCTATCCCTGAAGAAGATAGAGAATTTTTTGAATTTTTAGAAGGCGATAAGGAAAATCCATTATCCTGTGCGGCCAAAATTTCTATGGCGGATATGGGGCTTTTTGACCAAACAGTTGAAAAAATCTCAAAGCTTGAAGGAATTAGCAAGATTCAGTCTAACAGTGACATGGCTGAGAAACTTTTAGCTATTAAAAATGGTATTTCGGTTGCAGGTATTTGGATTATTGTAATTCTTTTAATAATTTCGCTTGTTATTGTTTCTAACACTATTCGTGTTACTATGTACACTCGTAAGCTTGAAATAAGCATTATGAAGGCTGTCGGTGCTACCGATACCTTCGTAAGAGTACCATTTGTGGTTGAAGGTATGGTAATAGGTCTTGTCTCCGCCTTGATTGCGGAAGGTCTATTGTACTTCTGTTACCGAATTGCGACCGAAAATATAGTTGCAACCTTCGGCGGTGTGATTCCATTTGGAGATATGGTTTGGAACTTACTTTTAATGTTCCTCGGAATCGGTATCCTTTCGGGTGTTGTTGGTAGTGCTATTATGATTAGCAAGTACCTTCGTAAAGAGGGAAGCGAATTTGCGGCAATTTAACCTATTCTTAAGGAGTTTATATGCATAAAAAAATCTTAAAATCTGTATCGGTTTTAATGGCAGTTGTTTTGTTTTTGACAGCCTTTTTCGTAATTGATACGGGTGCAGCATCTAAATCTGAGTTACAAAATGAAATCAGCAAGCTTGAAGCTGAGTCTGAAAAGCTCGAGGCTGAAATCAAAAAGTATCAAGGAAAAATTAACGAACAACAAAACCTAAAAAATGCAATTGAACGAAAAATGGCTAACGTACAAAGCCAAATTGACGTTTGCAATAGGCAAATCAATTCAATAAACGAAAAAATTGCAGCAAACAAGGCTGAAATTAAGGAAAATAATAAACAAATTGAAGCTGATAAATTAGCTTTTAAAAAGCGTTTGCGCGCAATTTATATGAGTAGCCCCGGAAGTAATATTCAAATACTTCTCGGTGCGGAAGATTTTGCCGACTTTTTAGTTTTGTCTCAACTTACTGCTTCGGTTTCGGCTAGAGATAAGAAGATGATTAAAGAGCTTGTTAAAGAAATCAAAAAGCTTGAAGAAAAGCAAGAAGAAAATAAGGCTCTTTTGGAAGATCAGGTAGATATTAAAAAAACTATCGCTGCTAAAAAATCCGAGCTTGCCAAGGAAGAAAGCGCTATTCAGGCGGTAATTAACGATATTAGAAAAGACTAAAACGAAGTTAAGGATGAAAACGCCGAGATTGAAAAAGAATTAAAGCAGATGCAAAACGAGCTTAATGCGATTCTTAATGCTTCAGGCAACTGGACAGGCAACCTTGTGTATGATGGCGGTAGCTTCTTGTGGCCGACACCAACCGTTTCTCGTATTTCTTCCTACTATGGCACACGTTGGGGTAGAATGCACAACGGCATAGATATTGCAAACGGCAACTGCTGGGGCGATAAGATAATCGCTATTGCCGACGGTGTGGTTACAACCTATTCTAACAGTTGTACCCATAACTACGGCAAAAAGCCGGTTAGAAACTGTTGCGGTAGCGGTTATGGCAACTACGTAACTATAAATCACGGTACAAGAGCGGGCAAAACCTATGTTGCTTATTACGCACATATGGCTAAAATTACCGTTAAGCTTGGCGAAAAGGTTAAAAAAGGCCAAATAATTGGTTATATTGGTTCAACAGGTCGTTCCACAGGTGCACACTTGCACTTTGGTCTTGCTGTTAACGGCGCTTGGGTTAACCCAATGTCATATTATAAAAAAGTTGGTTAATGTTAAACCGCCACACATTCTGGTGGCGGTTTATTTTTAAGGGGTGTAAGTTATGCGTTCTTTTTTAAGGGTTCTAAGCGTGATTTTGCTTATTTGCTGGATGGCTGTAATCTTTTTCTTTTCAGCGCAAGATGCCACCGTTTCCGATACCACAAGCGGAAAATTTATTGAAACAATCGCCGAAAAGGTTTATCCCGATTTTGAGGAATTAAGCCCTGCCGAAAAGGTAGAATTTGTTGAAAAATATCAGTTTATTACACGCAAAGCTGCACACGTGGCGGCATATGCCTTGTTGGGTATTTTGGCGTTTTTAACTTTTATAAGCTACGTAAAAATGCGTTTTCTTGCGCGTATTTCGTGGGCAGGGCTTTTAAGCCTTGCTTATGCCGCGGGGGATGAATACCACCAAAGCTTTGTGCCCGGACGCAGTTGTGAGGTGCGCGACTTTTTGATAGATGCCGCCGGTGCGATTGGGGCTATTTTACTTTGCACTGCATTTGTAAAAATATTCCGTTCTTTACGAAAGAAAACCGCTTACGTAGGCTTTACTAAAAGAGAATTGTTGCGCGAGAATTATTATCTCACTAAGGAATTAAAAAGTGCAGTTGCTAATTATCAAAACTTGCAAAACTCACTTTCAGATTTAAGGGAAGAAAACGAGCAATTAAGGGCGAAATCGCAAGAAGTCGTAACGGATTTCTCGGGAGAGCAGATAGCACCTGAGTTTGAAACCTTTATTGAGCCAATTATTGAAGATGAAACTGAAATTAACGATATTGTTATTGTACCTGTTGAAGATGTGTGTCTAAATAGTGACGAAGTATTGCCAATCGCCGTTAACGATGAGCAAGAGCTTTCTGAAGAACGGGAGCCTGTCTTAGAGGAAATACCTGAAAAAGAGGAAGCTTTGGTGGAAGAAGCACCTTCGCAAATTGTTTTGTCCACACCCGAAAAACCGCGTGTTGCACCACAGTTTTCGGAAGAAACGCGCTTTGCTTCGTCGGTAATAGGGGAGGCCGTTGTGGAAGCCACCAAGCTTTGTAACAAGCTTACTTCATTTGGTGCGGACCAAACTCACAAAGAGCTTGTTAATTTGGCGTTAGGTCGAACCGAGGTTTTAAAATCTGAAATTTTGAAGATTATGAAGCTTGAAATAACCTTAGAGGAAAAGAAAAATTTAATAGAAAAAGAACGCAGAGATACTTATGATTATTTTGACAGTATAATGGCGCAAATATCATAAAAATTTGTCATTTATACTATTGTGTTTTTTAAATGAGTTTGATATAATATTAACATATAACCGAAAGGAGTACGTATATGAACTATTCACATGAAGTAGAAAATATGTGTCCTTTAGCAAAGGGTACATATCACGGTCCTGCTCCCATTCCGGAAGAAGGCAAATGGGTTCAGGTAAAGGAAATTAAAGACGTTTCCGGTCTTACACACGGTATTGGCTGGTGCGCACCTCAACAAGGTACTTGTAAGCTTACTCTCAACGTTAAAGAGGGTATCATTCAAGAAGCTTTGGTTGAAACTATCGGTTGTTCGGGTATGACCCACTCAGCTGCTATGGCTTCTGAAATTTTGGTTGGCAAAACCATTCTTGAAGCTCTTAACACTGACCTTGTATGCGATGCTATCAACACCGCTATGCGTGAACTTTTCTTACAAATCGTTTACGGACGTACACAAACTGCATTCTCTGAAGATGGTCTTCCCATCGGTGCAGGTCTTGAAGACTTAGGTAAGGGTCTTCGTTCACAGTGCGGTACAACCTATGCAACTCTTGCAAAGGGTCCCCGTTATCTTGAACTTGCTGAAGGCTACATCACCAAAATTGCTGTTGACGAAAACGATACCATTATCGGTTACAAGTTCGTTCATCTTGGCAAAATGATGGATATGATTAAAAAGGGTATGGACGCTAACGAAGCTTTAGAAAAGGCTAGCGGTCAATACGGTCGTGTTGATGACGCTGCTAAGCTTCTCGACCCCCGTGAAGAATAATTAAGGAGGAAATGAATAATGGCATTATTTGAATCTTATGATAGAAGAATAAATCAAATCAACGCTGAACTCGCAAAGCACGGCATTTCTTCCATTGAAGAAGCAAAGGAAATTTGCGACAATGCAGGCGTTGATGCTTATAACATCGTTAAGGGTATTCAACCTATTTGTTTTGAAAACGCTGCTTGGGCTTACGTTGTAGGCTGCGCTATCGCTATTAAGGACGGCGTTAAGTCTGCTGCTGAAGCTGCTGAAAAAATCGGCGTTGGTCTTCAATCTTTCTGCATTCCCGGTTCCGTTGCTGACGACCGTAAGGTTGGTATCGGCCACGGTAACTTAGGCGCAATGCTTTTACGTGACGAAACCAAGTGTTTCGCATTCCTTGCAGGTCACGAATCCTTCGCTGCTGCTGAAGGTGCTATCGGCTTGGCAAGAAGCGCAAACAAGGCTCGTAAAGAACCCCTTCGCGTAGTTCTTAACGGTCTTGGCAAGGACGCTGCTAAGATTATTTCTAGAATTAACGGCTTTACCTATGTTCAAACTAAGTTTGACTACTACACAGGTGAGCTTGCAATCGTTGAAGAAATCGCTTACTCAAACGGCGAACGTTCAAAGGTTCGTTGCTACGGTGCTGACGACGTTCGTGAAGGCGTTGCTATCATGCACAAGGAAGGCGTTGACGTTTCTATCACCGGTAACTCAACAAACCCCACTCGCTTCCAACACCCCGTTGCAGGTACATACAAGAAAGAATGTATCGAACAGGGCAAGAAGTACTTCTCAGTAGCATCAGGCGGCGGTACAGGCCGTACACTCCACCCCGATAACATGGCTGCCGGCCCCGCTTCTTACGGTATGACCGATACTATGGGTCGTATGCACTCAGACGCTCAGTTTGCAGGTTCTTCTTCAGTTCCTGCTCACGTTGAGATGATGGGTCTTATCGGTGCAGGTAACAACCCCATGGTTGGTATGATCGTTGCGTGCGCAGTTGCAGTTGAAGAAGCTTTGAAGAAGTAAGGGTTCT
>JAFVTJ010000093.1 GCA_017503305.1 Clostridia bacterium | reverse complement strand
GCTTTTCAATATAAGCCGAAACGCTTTTGGAAGAGTTATTTGTCATAAACATATAACGCTTGCCCTTTGACTTAACCTTAGCCAAAAGGTCCTTAGTAAAGGTGAAAAGATTATCACCTAAATAAAGGGTTCCGTCCATATCGAAAAGGAAGAGTTTAATATTAGAAAACATTAGATTCTTGCAACTCCTGTTTCTTTAGCGGTCTTGATAACTGCCTTTGCAACAACTTCAGCTACGCGCTTATCAAGTGCGGTAGCGATGATGTTTTCTTCGGTGATTTCATCATCAGGAATGAGTGAAGCCAATGCGTAAGAAGTAGCAACCTTCATTTCTTCGTTAATGCAGGTAGCACGGCAATCAAGAGCACCACGGAAGATACCGGGGAATGCCAAAACGTTGTTGATTTGGTTTGGGAAGTCGGAACGACCCGTACCTACAACGCGAGCGCCTGCAGCCTTGGCAATGTCAGGCATAATTTCGGGAGTGGGGTTTGCCATCGGGAAAAGAATTGCATCATTAGCCATTGACTTAACCATTGCTTCATCAACAAGGTTAGGAGCAGAAACGCCTACGAATACGTCAGCGCCAACTAATGCATCAGCAAGGGTACCCTTCTTTTGTTCGAGGTTGGTAACCTTAGCAATTTCTTCCTGTGCTACGTTATTGTTTTCGTCGCCTTCGCAAATAATACCAAAACGGTCAACGAAGGTAAGATTCTTAACGCCAATATTCATAAGGTGCTTACCGATAGCAATACCTGCACTACCTGCGCCATTAATAACAACCTTAACTTCGCCAATATTCTTCTTAACAAGTTTTAATGCGTTGATTAAAGCAGCAGCAACAACGATAGCGGTACCGTGTTGGTCGTCATGGAAAATCGGAATATCACAAATTTCCTTTAATCTTCTTTCGATTTCGAAGCAACGGGGTGCTGAAATATCTTCAAGGTTTACACCGCCAAAGCTGCCCGAAAGCAAGTAGATTGTACGAACGATTTCGTCAACGTCCTTCGACTTAATACAAAGCGGGAAAGCATCAACGTCAGCAAATTCTTTAAACAAAGCGCATTTGCCTTCCATAACGGGCATACCTGCTTCGGGACCGATATCGCCAAGGCCCAAGATAGCAGTACCGTCGGTTATAACGGCAACCAAATTGTTACGGCGGGTTAATTCGTAAGATTTGTTAATGTCTTTATGAATTTCAAGACAAGGCTCAGCAACACCGGGGGTGTATGCCAAGGATAAATCTTCACGAGTGTTAATGGGAGCGCGAGAGATTACTTCAATCTTTCCGCCCCATTCATAGTGCTTCTTTAAAGATTCCTGTCTAATATCCATTATTAATCCTCCCAGGGGAACTTGTACTGTGTAAGACCCAATTCATCACGAATTTGGATGATTTCCTTTTGAACTGATTCGTTAATCGGAACACCGCTTTCACGAGCAATACCGATTTCGTATTCTTTTTCATCAGCGGTGTAGATACGTTCAGCACCGGGAGCCTTCTTAGATTCACGCATACTGCGGCAAATAGCACCAGCCTTATTACGTGCGATTTCTTCGCCCATAAAGTGATCGGTATCAATAGCAATAAACCAGTGGCCCAATTGATAAGGACGGATATTGCCGTTTTCATCCTTACCGTCAAGTGCTTTACCGTAAGCACCGTCTTGAAGGATTGAAGAGAAGAATTCAACAGCAAGTGCAAAACCGTAGCCCTTGTAACCGCCGAGATCTTCACCAATACCACCAAGTGTAGTAAGAGCAGCTGTGCCGCCACGAATCTTTCTAAGTGCAACGCCTGCATCACCTTCTACTACATTACCATCAGTATCGATAATAGTGCCGGGGTGAACGTCTTCGCCGATTCTTTCATAATATTCAACCTTACCGTTTTGAGTGATAGAGGTTGCACAGTCAAAGTTAAAATCAAATGCTTCATCAGTAGGAACACCAATTGTAAAGGGGTTAGTACCAAACATACCTTCAACACCGTGAGTAGGAGCAACAGAAGGACGAGCGTTAGTACCGGTCATACCGATACAGCCGGCCTGTGTCGCCATTGTGGTGTAGTAGCCTGCAATACCGTAGTGGCAGGAATTACGAACAACAACCATACCCATACCGTACTTTTTAGCCTTTTCAATAGCCATAGTCATAGCCTTGTGGCCGATAACCTGACCCATGCCATGATGACCGTCAACAACAGCGGTGGTTTCGGTTTCTTTAATGATTTCGAAATTGGTAACAGCCTGTTGGATACCAGCCTTAATACGATCAAGATACACAGGCTTAAAACGGTTTACACCATGCGATTCAATACCGCGCTTGTCAGATTCTAAAAGTACGTCTGCGCAAATTTCAGCGTCTTCTCTCGGAATTCCGTAACCCACGAAAGAATCGATTACGAAATCGGTTATGGTTTTCCAATCCACAATGTTTGTTTTGTTCATGATAATATCTCCTTTACATATTCCAAAGGGCTTCTTTACCGGTAGAAACGGCAAATGCACCCGCATTTAAAGCGTTAATCGTTTCTTGTTTTGTTTCCAAAAGGCCACCTGCAATAAGCGGAATGCCGCATTTAGAAAAACGATTTGTGATTTTGTCAATTACACCCGGCATAATTTCAATAAAATCGGGATTAGAATTGTCTATAACATCCTCTATTCCATCAACACCGTGTGTATCATATGCAAAAAAGCGTTGAACCGTAAGAAGTCCGGCTTCCTTCGCTAGCTTAATCAAAGAACTCTTAGTACTTATAATGCCATCGACACCGAGATAGTAAAGATACTTAATACCGCTTCTATCCTTACCAATACCATCAGTTAAGTCAATATGAACAAAAATCAATTTGTTTTTATCTTTTGCCGCTCGGATTTTTGAACCAATGGTCGCAATATCTCCGCCCAAAAGAAAAATTGCCGTAGATGGTGAGCGTAAAGCTTTTTCAAAATTACGTTCTCGAACTGCTGCAATAATCGGTTTTACTTTCAAACGAGAAATCATTTCAGTTTTCATCTAATCACCTACTTTAAAATAAAAAAAGCAAAAGAAGGCCCTATAACCCATTCTTTTGCTATACTCTAATTCTCATGTTTATTATAGCAAATTTAAAGATTATTGTCAACCTCAATTATATATAATATGTCAAATTTCACAAATAATCAAATATAATTTTTAAAAAAGAAAAATGCCCACCGTAGTGAGCATTTTCAGTGCTATAATTAGTCCCTATTTTCGTACTTATCAAGAAGCTTTTTAATACGGTCTGCGGGGTCTAATAATCCGCTTATAGAGTTATCGTAGTTAAGTGTTTCGATAAGTAGTGCAATATATTTTGACATATTAACACTTCTATACCAATCGCGAGATAAAAGTTCAGGGGTTTGATAGATAAGATTGGTAGTGAAAATCTTATCAATAAGGCCCTTTTCATAGTATTCGTCAAACTTTTCAAGGCCTTCAACAAAAAGGCCAAAGGTTGAGAAAATGAATATTCTGCCTGCACCCATTTCCTTAAGCTTTGCAGCAATATCAAGCATCGATTCACCTGAAGAAATCATATCGTCAACAAGAATTAAATCCTTGCCCTTGATATCATTACCCAAAAATTCGTGTGCTTCAATGGGGTTTCTGCCGTTTACAATAACCGAATAATTACGGCGCTTGTAGAACATACCAAGCTCTAACCCTAAAACTGAAGAGTAGTAAATACAACGACCCATACCGCCTTCATCAGGAGAAACTATCATTGTATGGTCACGGTCAAGCTTAATGTCGGGGAAGGTTTTTAAAAGGGCTTTTATCATTTGATAAGTTGCCTGAACGTTATCAAATCCATCAAGCGGGATAGCATTGTTAACGCGTGGGTCGTGAGCATCGAAGGTGATTATATTTTTAACACCCATTGAAACCAATTCTTGCAAAGCCATAGCGCAGTCCATAGATTCACGTGCGCTTCTTCTATGTTGTCTGCCTTCGTAAAGCATAGGCATAATAACAGTAATTCTTCTTGCTTTACCGCCAAGTGCTGCAATAACACGCTTTAAATCTTGGAAGTGGTCATCCGGACTCATAGGAACTGAGCGACCATACATTTTGTACTCTACACTGTAGTTAAAGCAATCGCAAATAATATAAACGTCCAAGCCACGTGCAGTGTGCTTTAAAACTGCCTTTGCTTCACCAGTGCCAAAACGCGGACAGTTTGCAGGTACCACAAAAGTTTCTTCTTCGGGAATATCGCGCCATTGCTTTAGGTAAAAGTCCACCTTTGCAGAAATATCTTCACAACCGCGCATACTGATTAAGGCTAAGTCGCCATAAGGAGTATGCTTAAAATCAACACATGCCATAAAAAAGCCCCCTATTTATAATTTACTATATGATAACATAATTTCGAGGACAAAAAAAGACTTTTTTACAATTTTTTGCAAAAAAATACACTTTTAATGATTATTAACAAAAAATATCAAAAAAGTTGCAAATTTTAAGTTTTTTTGTTGTACAATCGCTGCTAATTTGATATAATAAGATGAATAACTATTGAAAGGTGATATTTTTTATGGCTAAGGTTTACCTTTTGGCACACACACCCTCGCCCGAGCACACCATAGCTTCTGCCGCTAAATTATGCTACAGCAGCTCTACTATTTCGGGTCTTCGTGAAAATTTATCGGACGAAAGTGCCGCAAAATTTGTCGAAATGCTTTCCGAAATCGGACACGAAAGTCCTATTGAGCATGCTTCCTTTACCTTTGGTATTGAGGGTGTTTCTCGTTCACTTTTAGCCCAAATTACACGTCACCGTATGGCTTCTTTTTCGGTTAAAAGCCAACGCTACGTTCGCGAAGGTGCCTTTGAATACGTAACCCCGCCCGAAATAGCTAATATTCCCGAAGCTAAGGCTATTTACGACGAAATTATGGCCGAGGACCAAAGAAAATACGACCGCCTTACCGAAATTTTAAAGCTTAAGCATATTGAAACCTTTTTAAATGAGGGCAAGGATGAAAAAACTGCAAATCGCCTTGCCGAAAAAAAGGCTATTGAGGATGCCCGTTTTGTGCTTCCCAATGCTTGCGAAACCCAAATGATTATGACAATGAATGCACGTTCACTACACAACTTCTTTAAGCATCGTTGTTGTAACCGTGCTCAGTGGGAAATTAAGGACGTTGCCGACCAAATGCTAAGCCTTGTTTTAAAGGTTGCGCCCGAATTATTTAAATCGGCAGGTCCTGCCTGTGTGCGCGGTGCCTGCAGCGAAGGCAAAATGACCTGCGGCAAAGCAAAAGAAATCAGAGAATTTTATGAAGGACTAAAACATAATGGGTAAGCTTATTGTAATTGAAGGTCTTGACGGCAGTGGTAAATCCACCCAATTGGAGCTTCTTCCAAAAAATTTGACCAAAAACGGTATCGAATGTAAGAGTGTTTCTTTTCCCGACTATGATAACCCTTCAAGCACACTTGTAAAAATGTATTTAAAGGGTGATTTTGGCAAAAAACCGGGCGACGTTAATGCCTATGCCGCTTCAAGCTTTTACGGTGTTGATAGATACGCTTCCTTTAAAATGGGCTGGGGCGAGTTTTATAATGCAGGCGGAACTGTGGTTTCGGGCCGTTATACCACCTCTAATGCGGTGCATCAATGCTCAAAGCTACCCGAAGAAGAATGGGAAAGCTTTTTAGAATGGCTTTACGATTTTGAATATAATAAAATCGCTATTCCAAAACCCGACAAGGTTATCTTCCTTGATATGCCTATTGAGGTTTCACAAAAGCTACTCTCAGGCAGATACAAGGGTGACGAAAGCAAGAAAGACATTCACGAAAGTGATACCGAATATTTAGCTCGTTGTCGTAAAGCCGCATTGTTTACCGCAAAGTATTCAAATTGGGAAATTATTCCCTGCTCTAAGGACGGCGAACCAAGAACTATTGACGAAATTGCTCAAGACGTTTTAAACGCAGTTTTAGAAATTTACAAGGATTGATTTTATGATTTATGCATTTTTAGCTAACGGTTTTGAAGAATGCGAAGCCATTGCACCAATAGATATTTTAAGACGTGCCGGATTTGAGGTTGTAACTGTTGGTGTAAACGGGAAAACTGCCGTTGGTGCGCATAATATTCCAATTGTTTGCGACGTTACACTCGATGAAATTGGCCGCCAAAATATTGAAGCGATTATTTTACCCGGTGGCATGCCCGGCACAACAAATCTTGAAAATAGTAAACCTGTTATGGATATTATTGATTACTGCTACGACAATAATATTCTTATAGCCGCAATTTGCGCTGCCCCCTCTATTATAGGTAAAAACAACTTTTTAAAGCACAAAAAAGCTACCTGCTTCCCCGGTTTTGAAAAATATTTAAACGGCGCGATTATTACCGAAGATTCGGTTGTTTGCGATGGGAATTTTATCACCGCTAAAGGTGCGGGTGTTGCATTCCAATTTGGTTTTGCTATTCTTGAATATTTAACCGATTCCGCTACTGCCGAAAATCTTAAAAAAACCATGATATTTAAATAACGGAGTTATAAAATGAATAATCAATTTAACAACTTACCGGATGACGATTTTATTATCGGCCAAGGCTTT
>JAFVTJ010000092.1 GCA_017503305.1 Clostridia bacterium | reverse complement strand
TCTTTTACAATATTAAGAATAAGCTCAAGTGACTGCTCAAAATCAAGGTCAGAAGTATCTGCAAGAATAGCATCATCTGCACGTTTTAATGGGGCAATTTCACGGTTCATATCGTTATAATCACGCTGAACCATATCGTCATATACTTCTTTGGAGGTAACGGTTGTGCCTTTTTCTAAAAGCTCTTTATAACGACGGTTTGCTCTGGCTTCGGCAGAGGCGGTAAGATAGATTTTAACCTCGGCATTGGGAAGTACCACCGTGCCGATATCACGTCCATCCATTACAACGTTATTTTCTCTTGCTAATTTTCTTTGCATTTCAAGTAAAAATGCACGAACCTGTGGTCTTGCCGAAACGGCAGAGGCCATCATAGAAGCGGTAGGAGTTCTGATATCGTCCGAAACGTCGTTTCCGTCCAAGAAAACACGCTGTTCGCCGTTTATAAAGCGAATATCAACTGCGGTGTCAGCCAAAATGGCATCAATATCACAGTCTAAAGTGGTGTCGGCGCCGGCATTGGAAAATTTAAGCCCAACCGTTCTGTAAAGAGCGCCTGTATCAACGTAAATAAAGCCTAAGGTTTGGGCCAATTTGCGCGACAAGGTGCTTTTGCCTGCACCTGCAGGACCGTCAATAGCAACTGAAATCATAGTTATACTCCTTTAAGCATTTTTACCTGCAGTAAAGCCGGTTGAAAACGCGATTTGTAGATTAAATCCGCCTGTGTAGGCGTCAACGTCGATGATCTCGCCCGCAAAGAAAAGCCCCTCAATAAGCTTTGATGCCATCGTTTTAGGGTCGATTTCTTTAACAGAGATTCCGCCACTTGTTATAATGGCTTCTTCAATGGGTCTGAAGCCTATGATATGTAGCGGCAAAGCCTTTATAATCCCTGCGAGAGCTTGTCTTTCCTCACGGCTTATTTGGTTAACCTTTTTGCCGGATTCAATGCCCGAAAGCTTTATAATAACGGGAATAAGGCTTTTGGGTAACAATTTATCAAGCGAATTGGCGAAGTCTTTATTTTGAAATTCCGAAAAATCCCTTAAAATGCGGTTGTCAAGCTGTTCGGGTGTTAGTGCGGGTTTTAAATCGATAAAAGCGATATAGTTCTTTTTGCCCATATAATGAATATGGGATGAGGCCGATAAAACCAGCGGACCTGATATGCCAAAGTGGGTGAAAAGCATTTCGCCCATTTCGGAAAAGAGCGGTTTTTTCTTGCCTTCTTCGAAAACTGAAAGGGTGACGTTTTTAAGAGAAAGGCCTGAAAGATGTGGGCAAAAGCCCTCGTGAATATCAAGCGGAACTAAGGACGGTTTTAATTCGGTCACGGTATGACCTAATTTTTCTGCCATTTTGTAGCCGTCACCTGTAGAGCCTGTAAGTGGGTAGGACATACCGCCTGTGGCTAAAATCACGCTATCACAGTTTAGCACGGTGCCGTCGTTTAGGGTAACACCCCAAATTTTGCCGTCCTGAGTTAAAATATCACTAGCGTGAGCGGTTTTGATTTTAACACCTTTGGTTTTTGCACATTTGTAAAGTGCATCTACAATATCAACCGCCTTATCGGACACGGGAAAAACCCTGTTACCGCGCTCGGTCTTTAGTGCAACGCCTAGGTTTTCAAAAAACTGCATTAGCTGTTTTGGTGTGAAATTTGAGAAGGCTGAGTACAAAAATTTGGCGTTTTTAGGGATATTGGCAATAAGGGTATCAATATCACAGTTGTTGCAAACGTTACAACGACCCTTGCCGGTTATCATAAGCTTACGGCCGACACGCTCGTTTTTTTCGAGCAAGGTAACGTATGCGCCGTTTTCCGCCGCCGAAATGGCCGCCATAAGCCCTGCGGGGCCTGCACCTATAACAATTACGTTCTTCAAATTTCTCACCGCCTATCTAATACATTTTACTATAAAAATGAAAAAAAGTAAAGCCTTCCTTCAGGGAAGGCTCAAATTTACTTTATTAGATAATGCGAACGCGGATTACACCGTCAATAGCTTCAATTTCACCTTGAAGCTGTGCAGTATCAGCTTCGCCGATATCGAGCATTGTGTAAGCGTAGTCGCCACGAGATTTGTTGAGAAGGTTTTCAATGTTTACGTTGTCATCAGCAATAAGACCTGTGATTTTGGTAAGCATATTGGGGATGTTTTTGTGGATTACGCAAACGCGGTGGTCACCACTTCTGGGCATTGTAACTTCGGGAAGATTTACAGAGTTTACAATGTTACCGTTTTCAATGTAGTCAACAAGCTCTTTAGCTGCCATTGTAGCGCAGTTTTCTTCAGATTCGGGGGTAGATGCGCCAAGGTGGGGGATTGCAATAATGCCGTCAACACCTAAAACCTCGTCGGTGGGGAAGTCGGTTACGTAAGAAGCAACCTTGCCCGATTCTAAAGCGGCCTTGATGGCGGCGCTGTCAACTAATGCTGCACGAGAGAAGTTAAGAATGCGAACGCCGTTTTTCATTTTTGCAATAGAATCAGCATTAATAAGATTCTTAGTAGTGTCAGTTAGCGGAACGTGAACTGTAATGTAATCACATTCGGCAAAAATTTCGTTAATGTCGCTAATGTAAACGGTGTTGTGAGTTAAGTTCCAAGCGGATTTAACCGAGAGGTAGGGGTCGTAGCCGTAAACCTGCATACCCAAAGCATTTGCAGAGTTAGCAACCATAACACCGATAGCGCCAAGACCGATAACACCAAGCTTTTTGCCCTTAATTTCGGGACCTGCGAAAGCGGATTTGCCCTTTTCAACCATTTTGCCAACTTCAGCGCCGTTGCCCTTTAAGGTTTTTGCCCATTCAATACCTGAAACAACGCGGCGCGAAGAGATGAAAAGACCTGCCAAAACGAGTTCCTTAACGGCGTTTGCGTTAGCACCGGGGGTGTTGAAAACAACGATACCCTGTTCGCTGCAGCGGTCAATCGGAATATTGTTAGTACCAGCACCTGCACGGGCAATAGCCTGTAAAGATGCGGGGAATTCGATATCGTGGAGTGAAGCTGAGCGAACAATCGCACCGTCAGCGTTTTCTACTTCGTCGCCAACTGTATATTTATCGTCAAAATTACTGAGACCTGATTTAGAAATCTTGTTGTAGGTTTTAATTTTATACATTATGCATTCTCCTCTTCGAATTTCTTCATAAAGTCTACCAATTTTTCAACGCCTTCGATAGGCATTGCATTGTAGATAGAAGCACGCATACCGCCAACCGAACGGTGACCCTTAAGGTTTACGAAGCCTGCTTTTTTGGATTCAGCAACGAATTTAGCGTCTAATTCGTCGTTACCTGTTACAAAGGGAACGTTCATAAGTGAACGGTCTTCGGGAACTACTGTGCCCTTGAATAATTTGCTGTTGTCAAGGAAATCGTAAAGAATTTTAGCCTTCTTTTCGTTTAATTCCTTCATTTTTTCAAGGCCGCCTATTTTCTTAATCCACTTAAGAGTAAGACCTGCAACGTAGATTGCATAGCAGGGGGGAGTGTTGAACATAGAACCGTTTTCGGAATGAGTAGCGTAGTTGAGCATGGTGGGGGTGATATCCATAGCGTTGCCGATTAAATCCTTGCGGATGATTACGATTGTAACACCTGCGGGAGCAACGTTCTTTTGAGCACCTGCGTAAAGCATACCAAACTTAGAAACGTCAATCGGTTCGGATAAAATACAGCTTGAAATGTCGGCAATAAGTGGAACGTCGCCTGTGTCGGGCAATGTATTGTACTTTGTACCGTAGATGGTATTGTTCATACAAATGTGAACATAGTCGGCATCCTTATCAAAATCAGCAGCGGTGGTCTTGGGGATGTAGCTAAAGGTCTTATCCTTAGAAGAAGCGACCTCGCGAGCGGCGCCGTAGCGTGCGGCTTCCTTGTAAGCCTTGTTAGCCCATTGACCTGTGATAATGTAGTCAGCCTTGCCGTTTTTGGTCATAAGGTTTAAGGGAATCATTGCGAACTGGGTAGAAGCACCACCCTGTAAGAATAAAACTTCGTAATTGTCGGGGATGTTCATAACTTCGCGAAGATTTGCTTCGGTTTCGTCAAAAATTGCTTGATATTCCTTTGAACGGTGAGACATTTCCATTACGGACTGTCCGCTTTCGCCAAATTCGAGCATATCTGCTGCTGCGGTCTTTAAAACTTCCTCGGGAAGCATAGAAGGACCTGCGCTAAAATTATAAAGTCTTGCCATAATAATGACCTCCAAGTGTGTTTTTTAAAAATATGTATCCCATTATATGAAAGGAAATAACGCTTGTCAATAGATTTGTTAAGAATTTAACAAAGAAAATTAAAATTTTTTAAGTTTTTTATAAAAGATTGTTAAAAACTTAACTAATAGATCGGCTTTAGTCACATATTTTATGGTAGAAAATTATTTTTCTTGCAAATTCGATATATTGCATATATAATATATATGTAAGAGTTTACGATAATTTTGAGGAGGGTTATTATGTTTAAAAAGGTTATGAAATCGTTTTTAGCATTAGCAATAATAACTGTTATGTTGTTCAATCTGCCGGTTGTTGCGTTTGCGCAGACTAATGACGTTACATACGGTGAAATTCAACCCGTATCAATGAAGCGTTTGGAATATTTTTCCGAACGACCCGCTGACGATGAAGATTATTTAACAAAAAGCAATGAGGTTGCCGAGCTTTTACGGTCGGCTATGATTAATAGTGAAACCGAGCTTACGATTAAATTTGCTTTTGAGGGTGAATTTACTCAAAGTGTATTTAGCGCTTTAGTAAGCGACTGGTTTGAAAAGGCGCTTGCCGAATGTGACAAAACCAACGGTGGCGACTATTTGCGTTTTAGATATGCCGGCTATGCTACTAAAGGCGGCACCTATTGGTCACGCGATGGCAAATGCTTTTGCACCATTCCGTTGGTTATAGAGTACTATTCCAACACCGCACAGGAAGAGATTGTGGCGCTAGCTATTAAAGACGTTATAACAAGCTTTGGTTTTACCGAAAACACAGGCGACAAGGCCAAGTGCGATGCTATTTACGATTTTATTACTAAAAACGTAAGCTATGATTACGATAATCTTTACGACCCCAATTACAACTTAAAGTTTTCGGCCTATGCGGCGCTTATAAATGGAAAGTCGGTTTGCCAAGGCTATGCAACCCTTTTTTATAGAATTGCGCGCGAATGCGGTTTGGAAACCCGTATAATAACCGGTATAAGTAATGGTGAACATCACGCCTGGAACATTGTTAAAATAGATGGTGCGTGGTATTACGTAGATTCCACGTGGGATGCAGGCAAAAAGACCTTTAAATATTACTTAAAGGGCAGTGAAGAATTTTCATCGCACGATTCGGATGCGATGTATACTTCACCTGATTTTGTAAACCGCTATCCCATTTCTAAAACCTCGTATAAAATGCCGGTGGGCTCTTGCATGGGCGACCATACTTATGATAACCCAATAGACCGCACCTGTAATGCTTGCGGTTATGTTCGCGAAATTGTAGGTGAGCATTTTGTAGAACAAGACGGCGTTTGGTATTACTACGTAAACGGCGAATTGTTTGAAGGTAAGGAGCTTATAAAGATAAACGGCGAATGGAAGTACATCGAAGATGGCGTTTGGGCCACTAACGTCGATACTTTACACAAAATTAACGGCATGTGGTTCTTGATTAAGGGCGGTGTATGGAAGTCTGCTACACGCTTGGTAGAATAT
>JAFVTJ010000091.1 GCA_017503305.1 Clostridia bacterium | reverse complement strand
TATCGCGCTGTTAAAAACGGTATGTGGTATAAGGGCAAGAACATCATTAAGTACAACGGCAAGAAGTACTATGTAAATGACGGTTATGCTAAAACAAGCTACTCCGGTAAGGTTACCATTAACGGCAAAAAATACACCGTTAAAAAGGGTATAATTAAATAATTAAACCTTAAATTAAAAAGGCTCCTGCTTCGGCAGGAGCTTTTTGCAGCTTGTAAGTAGAAAATTTTTAAATATACAAAAACACCCTTAAGTGATTTTTACTTAAGGGTGAATACTTGTATTAATCTTTTTTTGCGAATTTTAAAACACGTACAGCGGCGGGGGAGAGAATAAGGTTTGTGCCGAGTTCGAGTATAAAGTTTATACCTGCAAGGCCAAAGAACATATAAGCAATAGTGCTTTTGCCATCAGCGGCGCCCCAATCCTTCATAGCTTCGAAGAAGAATAATCTGCAACCAAGTAAGAAGATACCTGTGTTAACGATAGGTGCTACAACGGCGGCCACCATTACGGCGAGGTAAATGCTTTTCTTTTCAAGTGCTTTGTAGGTAAGACCTGCAGCCAAGCCGCACAATGTGCCTTTAAGCAATACTGTAGCGATTGTGCCGAAGAAGTCTATCGCCAAAAACGGAGCGGCATCGCCCGTTGCTAATACTGCAATACCGAATATAAAACCAAGCCAAGCGCCCATTTTATATCCGCAGGTTGCGGCACCTACAATAATCGGTAAAAGTACAAACGTTACCGAAAATGTCGAAAAGCGCATAAACATACTTAAGTATTGCAAAACGAATACTAAAGCGGTAAACACTGCGCCAAGTACCAAGGTTTGTGTTTTTTGTTTTCTTGTGTTTGACATAAAAATACCTCCGATACTGCCCATAAAGGTGCAGTTCATAATATTGTAATCCGCCTAGGCGGTAATTACTAATGGTTCTTTTCGTATATGACGCGTAAACCGTCAAGCAAAAGGTTTTCGCTATAAATAATATTGGTTTTACAGTGTGCGATAATATCGCGTGAAAGACCACCGGTTGCAATAACGGTGGGTTTTTCGCCAAGCTCAGCTGTGATTTGTTCTAAAAGTCCGTCAATCATAGCCGCGGTGCCGTAAACCAGGCCCGACTGCATACATTCGGTAGTGTTGGTGCCAATAACCGACTTTGGCGCTTCAATAGGTATTGAAGAAAGCAAAGCGGTATTTTCGGTTAGCGCTTTTAAAGTAAGGCGAACACCTGCCGAAATCACGCCGCCTAAAAATGCACCGTCACGGTCAAGCACGCTTATGGTAGAAGCGGTGCCCATATCAATAATTACGCAGGGCATTTTGTAGGAATCAATAGCGCCAACGGCACCTGCAACCAGGTCGGCACCGAGCTGTGCAGGGTTATCAATTTTAATATTAAGCCCTGTTTTTACACCCGGGCCCAACATTAAGGGAGAAATGCCGCAAAGCTTAGAAATAGCGTGGCTCACACTGCGTGCTACCGAAGGCACAACCGAAGCGATTATGCAATCTTCAATAGTGGTGCTGTCAATTTCCTTTAAGGATAAAACCTGCTTAATTTCAATAGCATATTGGTCATCAGTCTTGCGTGGGTCGGTCGCAAGACGGGCGGTAAAGGCCAAGTAATTAGAATCGTATGCGCCCAAAGTAATGTTTGTGTTGCCAATGTCAATAGTAAGTAACATACACTCAGTCCTTTCTGCCTTTATTATACAATATATTTTAAAAAAATCAATAATTTTGTTGACAAACAAAGGCTTAGTTGGTATAATGATGTTTGCTAAATGGGGCGGTATGGCCCTTTAGCTCCTTGTTCCGTCGGATTGGCGGGACCAATAGTCCAAAAGGAGGTGCAAGTAAATGACCGCAAAGTATGAGGCAGCAATGATTTTCACCGTAGCAAACGGCGAAGAAACCACACAGAGCTTAAAAGAAAAGTTCAACGACCTTATTGCAAAAAACGGTACCATTGAAAACGTTGATGATTGGGGTAAGCGCCGCTTGGCATACCTTATCGACGACGAAGCAGAAGGTTACTACGTTTTCTTCAATTTTGAAAGCGAACCGACCTTCCCCGCAGAATTAGAGCGTATTGCAAAAATTACTGACGGCGTACTTCGTTTAATGGTTATTAAAAAATAAGGAGAAACAGAATGTTTAATTTAGTTGTTTTAACAGGCCGCTTAACTGCCGACCCCGAACTTAAAACCACTGCAAACGGCATTCCCGTTACTACGTTCTCAATTGCTGTTGACCGTAGATACCGTTCCGGTGAGGAACGTCAGACCGATTTTATAAATATTGTTGCTTGGCGCCAATCGGCTGAGTTTATTACAAAATATTTTAGAAAAGGTAACTTGATTGGTATCGAAGGCTCTATTCAAACCAGAAGATATCAAGACAAAAACGGTAACAACCGTACAGCATTTGAAGTTGTAACAAACAACGTTCAATTTGTTGAATCTAAGAGAGATTCGTCTACAGGTTCTGAACCGGCATCCTTCAGCAATGCTGATGTAAACGATTTTGCCGATTTGGGCGATGCATCGGATGATGATTTACCGTTCTAATAGGAACAATTTTTAATGTAAGGAGGCTTTACAAATGGAAGAAAGAAATGAAAGACCCATGCACAGAAAGCCGCGCCGCAAGGTTTGCCACTTCTGTGTTGACCGTGTAGAAGCCATTGATTATAAGGATGTAGCTCGTCTTCGCAAGTACATTTCTGAACGCGCTAAGATTTTACCCCGCCGTGCAACAGGTACCTGCGCTGCTCACCAACGTGAATTGACAACCGCTATCAAGCGTGCTCGTCAAATCGCTTTACTCCCTTATGTTAATGACTAATAATTAAC
>JAFVTJ010000090.1 GCA_017503305.1 Clostridia bacterium | reverse complement strand
TTAAAAGATAACCTAAGCGCCGCTCTTCCCGAAGGCAAGGGCGACTTTGCACCCGTTTTCCTTACCGAAGAAATTGAAGGTGTAGACGCAATTTACGGTGCACAAAACAGAACAGGCTTTGTTTGTGTTATAGGCGAAAGCTTTATAGCAACCGATAAAGACGGCAACGTTTTAACCGACGTTGAAGCTTCAGTTAAGAAAACCGTTGAAAAAGCCGTTAAAACTGCTTTTAATTCTTACTCAAGTTTAACTATGATCGATTTAAGCAAATATTCCGATATTCCCTCTCAGGTTAAGGAAGTAACCAAAACCAAAAGTGGCAACTACGTGTTCAAACTTAACGCCGCAGGCTTTGGTATTAACGGCGACGCTTATTACAATCCATCCGGCGAGCCTATTGTGATTCAGGTTTCAGCCACTAAGGATGGTAAAATAATCGATTGCGTTACCTTAAGTCAAAAGGAAACCGACGGTATCGGCTCGGCTTGTGCTGATAAAAAGTTCTATTCACAATTTAAAGATAAAACCGAAGAAAATTATTCGGATATTGATGCTATAAGCGGTGCTACCATAACCACCAACGGTTACAAAACCGCTATTTCAAAGGTATTTACCACTATTAAAATTTTGGAAGGGGTGTCTTAAATGAAAAAATGTAATAATTTATCAATTCTTCTAAAAGGCATCCTTTTAGAAAACCCTGTTTTCGTTTTAGTTTTGGGCACCTGCCCTACACTTGCTATTACCAAAAGCGTTACAAGTGCTATTGGTATGGGCCTTGCCGCTACCGCTGTGCTTATTTGCTCGAATATGGTTATTTCCCTTTTACGTAAGGTAATACCCGATAGCGTGCGTATTCCCAGCTACATTGTAGTAATTGCAAGCTTTGTTACCTTAGTACAAATGCTGATTCACGCCTTCGTTCCCACCCTTTACGAAATGCTCGGCGTTTTCTTACCGCTAATAACAGTTAACTGCATCATTTTAGGCCGTGCCGAAATGTTTGCAAACAAGAACTCGGTTGGCAAATCCGCTCTTGACGGCTTGGGTATGGGTATTGGCTTTACCTTGGCACTTCTTTCTATCTCCATTATTCGCGAAGTTTTGGGTGCCGGTGCATTCGCAGGTGTTGAAATACCCTTTATGGCCGACTACAAGATTAACTTCTTGGTTGAAGCCCCCGGCGGTTTCTTGGTTTATGGTATAATGATTGCTTTAGTTTACAAGCTCACCCACGGCAAAGCGCCTTTAAAGAAGGAATTTTCGTGTGAAAACTGCCCTTCAGCCGCTTTTTGTAACAAAGCAGCACAACATGCAAAGGAGGAAAATTAAATGGATGCTTTTAAAGGTTTAATTATTATTCTTCTTTCCTCCGTTTTGGTTGATAACTACGTTTTAACCCGTTTCTTAGGTATTTGTCCCTTCCTTGGTGTTTCCAAAAAATTGGATTCCGCTGTTGGTATGGGTATCGCAGTTACCTTTGTAATGGTGCTTGCAACTGCAGTTACCTGGCCCATTCAAATGTATATTCTTGGCGAAAAATACGCCTATTTGCAAACAATTGTATTTATTCTCGTTATCGCTTCATTAGTGCAGTTTATTGAAATGGCACTTAAAAAGTTTATTCCATCACTTCACAAGGCTTTAGGCGTTTACTTGCCCCTTATTACCACCAACTGTGCAGTTTTAGGTGTTACACTTAATAACTTGACCGAAACCACAATGGCAGGCAATAAATACACCTTCATTGAAGCCTTGGTTAACTCCTTGGGTGTTGGTCTTGGTTTCTTGCTTGCAATGGTGCTATTTTCAGGTATGCGTTCTAAAATACAAGAAAGCGAAATTCCTGAAAGCTTTAAAGGTCTTCCCGCCACACTTATTGCCGCTTCCTTTATTTCGTTAGCATTCTTCGGCTTTGGCGGTATTGTAGAAAATCTCTTCGCTTAAAGGAGAATTTAAAATGATGAGTATTTTCTTTTTATTAGCCGCTTTTGTCGCATTAAACGTAATTGCAGGCGGAATTGTAGCACTTGTAATATTTCTTAATAAAAGGTGACGGATATGATAAATGTTTTAATTGCTTTTGCTATAGTAACCGCAATAGGCTTAATTGCGGGTGCGCTTTTAGCACTTGCGGCACACTTTTTACACGTGCCCGAAAATGAACAGGTTAAAAAGGTACGCGAAGCACTACCCGGTATTAACTGCGGTGCTTGCGGATATAACGGCTGTGATGAATATGCCAAAGCCGTTGCTGAGGAAGGTGCAAAAACCAACCTTTGCGTACCCGGTGCCGACGGCGTTGCCGCCGATATTGCAAACATTATGGGTGTTGAAGCACTTGACGTTGTTGAGATGATGGCATTTGTAGGCTGCAACGGCCACTTTGAAGCCACAAACAAAACCAACGATTACAACGGTGTTAACACCTGTGTTGCCGCTTCTATGCTTTACGGCGGACCTAATGCCTGTAAATACGGTTGTCTTGGTTGCGGCGACTGTGCTATCTCCTGCCCTGTTAATGCAATTTGCCTTAAAGACGGTATTGCACACGTTGACCCCCGAATTTGTGTTGGTTGTGGTCTTTGTGTTACAAAATGCCCTAAAAACATAATCAAACTTATACCCCAAATTGCTAAAGTTGCAGTTATGTGTAATAATAAAGAAAAAGGCGGCGCCGCACGCAAAAAATGCAAGAATGCTTGTATTGGCTGCAAAAAATGTGAGCTTAACTGCCCGAGCGGTGCAATTAAAGTTATTGACAATCTTGCAACTATTGATTATGATAAGTGTACAAACTGCGGTATTTGTGCCGAGGTTTGCCCAACTAAGTGTATTCACAACATAGGCTTATGATAAATAAAAAATTAAGGAACGACGTTTTCCTTGGTGCGGCTTTATTATTATTGGCGCTTATAGGCTTTGTAATTTTTAAACTCAGCCTTAAAGATGGTGCTTGCGTAAACGTTTTGGTAAACGGTAAGGTTCGGGAAAGTTATAGCCTATCGCAAGAAATTAAAACCGTTATTACCACCGAAAAGGGAAACAATACCTTAGTAATAAAAAACGGTAAAGCCTATATTGAACAGGCCGATTGTCCCGATAAAATTTGCGCAAATCACAGAAAAATTTCAAAAACAGGTGAAACAATCGTTTGTCTTCCGCACAAACTGGTTGTTGAAATAACCGAAGATGAAAAAAACAAATAACTTAAAAAAAATTGCCGTTTTAGGTGTTTTGGCATCGCTTTCAATGGTGCTTTCCTTTGTGGAAACCCTGCTGCCCCCTATTTATGCCGCCGTACCGGGTATTAAGCTTGGTCTTGCAAATATTGTAAACGTATTTCTTCTATACCGTTTCACAGTTAAGGACACAGCTATTGTAACCCTTATACGCGTGCTTGTGGTGGCAATGCTTTTCGGCAATTTTATGACCCTTGCTTACAGCTTAGCCGGTGCGGTATTGAGCATTGCAGTAATGACATTGCTTAAAAAACTAAATCGGTTTTCCACCGTGGGTGTTAGCATCGCCGGCGGTGTTGCGCACAATTTAGGCCAAATAATAGTTGCAATATTTGTAACCGCAACTTTAGAAATTGGCTATTATATGATTTTCCTTTGCATAAGCGGTGTTTTATCGGGTATGTTAATAGGAATCGCCGGTGCGCTTGTTTTAAGGTATTCAAAAAATTTAAAAATATGAAAGGTGAACACTATGAAAAAACTTCTCTCTTTGCTCCTTTGCGGCGTAATGCTTTTCTCACTTATGTCGCTCGTAGGCTGTGCTAAGGACGAACCCTTAAAATTGGGCCTTGGTGTTGTTTCCTACGTTGAAAAGGTTACCAATGCCGATGCCGATACCGATGGCGCAGGCAGCACAGTAACCACAGCCGCTGCTGTTTTGATCGACAAGGATGGTAAAATTGTTGACTGCGTTATTGATACCGCAGCTTATACACAAGGCTTTACCTCTAAAGGCAAATATGTAAAGTTAAACGAAATTAAAACCAAGTACGAACAAGGTACCGACTATGGTATGGTTGCATACGGCGGCGCCAAGAAGGAATGGTTTGAACAGGTTGATGCTTTTACAGCCCTTTGCGAAGGCAAAACCCTTCAAGACGTTAAGGCGCTTCTTGCTACCAACGGCAAAGGCAACGACGACGTTATAAACGCAGGTTGCACAATTATCGTTACCGACTTTGTTAAAGCACTTGAAGCTGCATTTAACAACGCAAAAGAATCCGGCGCTATCGCTGGTGACAAGCTTAACCTTGCATTTGTTTCTACACAAACCGGCAGCAAGGATGCTACCGAAGAAGCTGCAGGCGTTAACGAAATTGATGCTACAATTACCGCTGCTACAGTAAACGGTGAAGGCAAAATTTCTGCTATCGTTACCGATGCTTTACAAGCTAAAATTTCCTTTAGCCTTAAGGGCGAAGCTGCTGTTACAGCAAATCAAGCATTCACTACCAAGCTTCAAGCAGGTGATGCTTACGGTATGGCACAGTACGGCCAAGACTTAAACGGCGACGGCACTGTTAAAGAATGGTATGCTCAAGCTGCTGAATTTGATAAGGCTTGCGTTGGCAAAACCGCTGACGAAGTTGCAAAGCTTGCTGTTGAAACAGGCTACGGTGTTGAAGAAGTTCAATCCGCAGGTTGCACTATGAATATTGCCGATATGGTAAAAGCTGCTCAAAAGGCTGCAAAATAATTTGAAAACCAAAAGGGGCGGTTAACGCCCCTTTTACTTATAGATAATATGAAAAGATTTTTATCACTTTTATTAGTTCTAACCACCCTTTTACTTTGTGCTTCGGGTTGCCAGGTAAAGCTTCAAAAATTTACTGATTATTCATTCGATTATTTTGATACCGTTACCACTATTATAGGCTTTGAGGAATCACAGGAAAGCTTTAATAAAAATTGCGAAAAAATTAAGTCCTGGCTCTCGGAGTATCACTATCTTTACGATATTTACACCTCCTACAATGGCATTACGAATCTATGCACCTTAAACCAAACCCAAGGCACTACTCAAAAGGTGGATAAAAAAATTATTGACTTATTACAATTTTCAAAAGAGCTTTACACTAAAAACCAAAAGCTTAATGTGGCTATGGGTAGCGTATTATCCCTTTGGCACGATTACCGCGATTTTAGCATCAATAATCCCGACTCTGCCGCTCTGCCCCCTGCTTCTGCCTTAAAGGATGCCGCCCACCACACCGATTTTAATAAGGTAATAATTGACACTGTAAATAATACAGTACTTATTAAAGATACAGATTTAACCCTTGACGTTGGTGCTATCGGCAAAGGCTTTGCCGCCGAAAAAGTGGCTGAAATGATGCTTGAAAATGATATGGAAGGCTACCTTTTAAACCTTGGCGGCAACGTGAAAATTGTAGGCGAACGTAAGGATGGCGAAAAATGGAAGGTTGGTATCGAAAACCCTGCAGGCGACGAAGAAAACCCCTACTTAGAAACCTTATTACTATCCGATAATATGTCGCTTGTAACAAGTGGCTCGTATCAGCGGTTTTTTACGGTAGACGGCAAAAACTACCACCATATAATTGACAGTCAAACCCTCCAACCCGCCGAATACTTCACCTCGGTTTCAATACTTTGCGAGGATTCGGGTTTGGCCGACGGCCTTTCCACACTTTTATTCTGCCTACCTTATGAAGAAGGAAAGCAAATTGTTGAAAACACCCCGGGTGTTCACGCAATGTGGCTAACCACAAAAGGCGAAAAGCTTTATTCAAAAGATTTTAAAAACTATATTGGCTAACTTATAAAACCCCTTGAATCCAATCTTCAAGGGGTTTACTTTTTTTACTTTTCTATTTCGGGCAAGCCTTTAACCGAAATTAAAAGCGATAAAATACCCGATAAAAGCGAAGCTGATATTACAAGTCGCCAATCAACCTGTGCTAACACCATGGACGTGCCAATGGTTGCCACTGCCGTTTCGGCTACGGTTTTAACAGCACGAATTCCCGCGGCTTTTACCCAGCGCACAAATTTTTCTTTCATTATTTCACCCCCAATATTTTCTTCCAGCTTTCAAGACCTACTATGCCATCCGCTAAAAGCTTATTTTTTATTTGAAAGGCCATTACCGCCGTTTTAGTTTTAAGCCCAAATTTACCGTCAGCCGTAACGCCTACCGCCTCTTGCACAAGCTTTGTTAAATTTTTATATTTATAGGTAAGCCGCTTCTTACAAACGGCCTTTTGAGCAACCTTTTCACACTCACTACCCCATTTACCATCGGCACCATATTTTGAAAATTTAAAGCCGTCCTTTATAGCCGCTTTTTGCCAAAAATAAATTTTATTTTCATAAGGTACACTATTCGCTTTCTTTTTTAAAGAAGCATTTTTCACAATAACCTCTACGCAAGCCTCGGCTACCTTAGCGGCAAAATCACCGCTTAAAATAATCGGCACGTCGGTTTTGGAATCCATATATCCGCATTCAATTAAAACACAGGGCATTTTGCTTTCGCGGCATTCGTGCAGGTTGGCTTTTCTCTTCCCGTTAGAACGGTTGCCCTTTAGGCCGGTTTTTTCTAACAAAGTCTTGTATAAATCACTCTGCCATTCAAGGCTTTCTTTTGAAGCCGCGGTGTAAACGTAGGTTTCTATTCCACCACCAATACCGCCCTTTATACCCGCATTATGATGAATAGAAAGATAAAAATCCGCCCCAAAGCCATTTGCAGTATTAGTTCTTTGCTTTAAGGGAATATCGCTTTCGCCCGTTTTATCATCTAGACGTATAAGCTCATAACCGCTATATTCTTTCAATAGGCTTTCAATTTTTTCACAAATTCGGCTATTAAGCACCCATTCGCGTGTTTCGGTTTTATCAAGGCTTTTCATACACCGCTTGCCTTTTGTATGCTTGCCATGACCTGCATTTAAAGCTAATTTAAACATTGTATTTCTCCCCTAATATCTTTTTTAAGCTACACAAGGCACGAATTTTGGTATCATTTATCGTTTGTCGTGTAACACCCATTTTTTTAGAAATTTCGGCAATGCTATAGCCATAATAATATCTGTCAATTAAAATTGCTTTTTGCTTTTCGCTTAAGGCTTTAAAGGCTTGCGAAAGCAAAATTTTATCATCATAGTCATCGCTATAACTATTAAAAGTTTCAAAAAGCGGCAAAGAAAAGCTTTTTAACTTTTCAGCTTTAATAGATAAAACAATATATTCATTACGCAAACAAACCGCTATATAACGCCTTATTCCTATGCTTTCATCTGCTTTAAAGTTGGTTAAATCTATAGCATAAAGCAACTCTATAAAAAATAGGTTTAAATCTGCCGCCGCATCTTCATAACAAAGCTTTTTGGCATAAAAGGCTATGAGGTTTTTAAACTCATCATAAACCAGCGGGAAAACCGCCATATCCTGTTTTTTAAATTTTTGAATCAGTGGCTTTAACAACGAATTACACATTTTTTCAACTTCCTTTCAAATATAGAAATAACGGGAAAGGAAATTTGTAAGGGTAAAATTTTCCAAAATTTCCGCACCCGTAAAAGCAATACAAATCATTTTAGGTGCGAAATGCAAAAATTGTTAAATTTCGGTGTGAAATACTGTAAATTCGGAGCGAAATACCACTTTTTTTGTTATTTTAAGTAAAATATTGACAAATTTTGTTTATTAAGTTATAATGCTATAGCAATAAAAAAAGGTCTGCTTAAAGCAGACCTAAAAAGGAAAAGAAGAATGAAAATAGCTATATGCGATAATGACGTAACGGCAATGCAGCAATTAAAGCACCTTTTATACAACTATTCCCACAAACATAAGCTTGATTTATTTATAGAAACCTTTAATAGCGGCGAACAATTGCTAAGCTCAAAAAGTAGGTTTCTTGTGATTTTTATTGAATATTCGCTTAAGGGGATTAACGGACTTGAAACTGCTAAAAAATTACGCAAAACTGATACAAATGCTAAAATAATTTTCTTAACCAGCGATACCGATTTTATCTACGATGCCTTTAAAGTGAGTGCATATCGTTTCTTTAAAAAGCCGCTTTGTGCTGATACGCTTTACAAAAGCCTTAACGAATTATTTTTTTGCCGCGAGATACACTATCCCCTTTGGATAAACGACGGAATTATGACTCATTGCATTAACACAGGCGATATAATCTACCTTGAAGCCGATAATAAATTTTGCTACGTTCATCTTAAAGAAAGCGTTATATTATGCAAAAAAACAATGGCACGGGTTTTTGATGCCTTACCGAAAATATACTTTTTAAAAATCAACCGCTCGTTTATTGTGAATCTTGGTTTTATTAACAAGTATAACACCGAGAGCGTATTTTTAAAAAACGGTGAGGATTTACACATAACCCGTACCTATTATAAAAATTTTAAAGAAAACTATATTTTATATTCAAGTCCTAAAATTATTTAAACTAATTACGCAAATTTATCGTTCGTGAATTGCGGTGGGTGTATACGTTAACCACCAAGCCGACACCAATAAACAAGCAAAGCAAAGATGTACCACCGGCCGAGAAGAAAGGCAAGGTAATACCAATAACCGGTGTTATAGAAGTACACATACCAATGTTAATAACCGTTTGAGCAAAAAGCATTGCAAAAATACCAATTGCAATAAACTTGCCCTCTTGCTTAACCGAAAGCGCCGCAACCCTTAAGCAGCGAATGCAAATTGCCGTGAGCAAAATTAAAACCACAAGGCAACCCAAAAATCCTAGTTCTTCACCTATTGTTACAAAGATAAAGTCGTTATGACCTTCCGGCACGCCTGCTTTACCCATCTGGGTAAGGGTGCCCTTCATATAGCCTTGTCCGAAAAAGCCGCCGTTAGCAAGGGCTAAACGACCGCGATATTGCTGCCAACCTATACCTTGAATATCGGCATCGATATCAAACATACTGATAATTCTTTCGCGGTGTTGATCGTTTAATATAAAGAAATAAACGATTGGCGAAGCCACCAAGGCCGCCGAAAAAGCCGCTATGAAATACTTCCACGAAACACCTGCAGCCATCATCATAAAAACAACCATTACCAAAAATACAAGCGCTGTACCTGCATCACCCTGGATGAAGATTAACAAAACAGGAATAGCTCCGTGCAAACACACAGGTATTAAATACTTAAGCTTGTTTATATTTTTCTTAACCTTACCCAAATGCTTGCTAAAGGTCACCACAAAGCAAATTTTCAAAAGTTCGGACGGTTGGAAGGTGGTAAACCCTAAATTAAGCCACGCCTTATCGTCGGTACCTTCGGGTGCGAAGCCAATAAAAAAGGTTAAAATTACCGGTATTAACCCTGCAATGCCTATTAGCGCCCACAATTTTAAATACCGCTCGTAATCAATGCTTGAAACAATACAAGCAATAACCATGCCTGCAACCAAGCAAATAGCGTGTACGATTACTGCCCTTCGGCTAGCCATGTAATTTGTGGCAGAAAAAACCGCCAGGCAACCATAGCAGGAAGCAAAAAACGTAAGCAATAATAATATTTTATCGGTTTCACGGACAAAGTCCGCAACCTTACCTAATAAGTATTTCAAAACTTGTCTCCTTGACAGTACATATTTTAACTATATTATATTTTATTTTACATAAATATTCAAGTAACACTTTATAAATGGGAAAAAATATGATATAATAGGCAAGAAATATAGATAAAGGAATGTTTTATGGAACGTTTTATATCAAATAGCCCGCTCGAAACCGAAAATATTGGTAAAATATTGGGCGAAAAAATAACCGACGGCGTTGTAATTGCCTTTAAGGGCGGTCTTGGTATGGGCAAAACCTGTTTTACACGCGGTCTTGCTTTGGGACTTGGTTCTACCGACCAGGTAACTTCGCCTACCTTTGCCCTTGTAAATGAATATTTAAGCGGTCGCATTCCCCTTTACCACTTTGATATGTACCGCATTTCAGGTTGGGAGGATTTATACTCCACAGGCTTTTTTGATTATATCGATGAAGGTGCAGTGTTGGCGTGCGAGTGGAGTGAAAATATTGAAAACGCCCTGCCCGAAAATACCATTTTTGTGGAATTTAACCGCATTGACGATTTAACGCGCGAAATCATTATCCGAAAGCAAGGTGAACATTTTTGAAAATTTTATCCTTAGAATGCTCGGCAACGCCTGCTTCGGTGGCAATTATTGAAGACGGCAAGCTCTTGGCTTCAAGCTTTGTAAACACCCGTCTCACCCATTCGCAAACCTTAATGCCGATGGTCGAAAACACCTTAAAATCGGCCAAGCTTACTATAAACGATATTGAAGGCTTGGCTATTAGCAACGGGCCCGGCTCGTTTACAGGGGTTAGAATTGGCATAAGCGCCCTAAAGGGTATGGCCGCACCCAAAAATACACCTTGCGTTGCCGTTTCTACTTTGAGCGCTATGGCACAAAATTATTCTGATACTGATTGCTACGTTTGCGCCGTTATGGATGCGCGTTGTAATCAGGTTTATAACGCTTTGTTTGAAATAAGCGATGGTGTAATTACAAGGCTTTGCGAAGATCGCGCATTATTGTGTAACGAATTAGCCGAAGAAATTAAAGCATTATCTCAGCAATCCACCAAAAGCATTATAATTGTTGGCGACGGAACGGATATTTTTTACCCCTTTGTAGAAGGTCTTCCCCATCTTAAAAAATCCGCTCCCCAAAATCGTTTTCAAAATGCGGTAGGCGTTGGGCTTTGCAGTATGGAAGCTTTTGCAAATAACAAAACCATATCTGCCTTAGAGCTACTACCCTTTTATTTAAGGCTACCACAAGCCGAAAGAGAATTAAAAGCAAAGGAAGAAAAGAAATGAAAATTGCATTAGGTTGTGACCACGGCGGTCTTGAACACAAAAACGCTATTGGCGAATTTTTAAAGGAATCAGGACACGAGGTTGTAGATTTTGGTATCTATGAGCAGGTTTCGGTTGACTACCCCGACATTGCCAAAAAGGTTTGTGAAAGCATTATAAAGGGCGAAACCGAACGCGGTATTTTGGTTTGCGGTACAGGTATTGGTATGTCGATTGCGGCTAATAAGTACAAGGGCATTCGCGCCGCCGCTTGCAGTGAGCATTTTTCGGCTAAGTACACCCGCCTTCACAACAACTCAAACGTTCTTTGCTTGGGCGGTAGAGTTATAGGTGTTGGCACCGCGATTGAGTTGGCTGAACTTTTTGTTAATACCGAATTTGAAGGCGGCCGCCACCAAAACCGTATTGACAAAATAGCAGAAATTGAAAACAAATAAAAATTTAAGGCTGTCTTACGACAGCCTTTTTAATTTAATCTTCTAATTCCCAAACTTCACCGTTATATACAAAAACAAATTCGCCCATATCTCCGCTTTCAACAATTATATCAAGCGAATTTTGAGAAAAATCAATTTTTTTCAAATCAAATGCGCGCCATCCATAACCTTCTTTTTCTGAATTATAAAGCGTTTTACCGTCTTTTTCAACCATAAAACCAATAGAACTTATTTCATCAGTATCATAAACCTTTGTTTTAAGGGTGTAACCGTCTTTTTGCACAGAATATGAAGAATAATACTCAGCAGTTTCATCTTTTGCATCCAGCATTTTATGGTGAGAATAGAACAAAACAAAGTAATAACCGCCCACAACAAAGGCAATTATGAGTAAACAAATCAAAGCAATTTTTAACGATTTTTTCATATTTATACTCTCCTTATCTAATAAACAATTCCAATACAAAAACTACAGCGCAACAACAAACCGCCACACCAAAAAGGCTTACGCCAAAGTATGCAAGTAAAATCCCTGCTATAAGGGCTGCAACACCCGACCAAACGCTGTTAGTCGCTTCTATTATTGCGGGAAAGGTCATTACAGCCAAGGTAACGTAAGGCACGTAATAAAGAAAAGAGCGAAGTGTTTTGTTAGTGATTTTTTTGCGTATTAGCGTTAGTGGCAAAATACGGATTAAAAAAATCACCAAAAACATTATAGCAATGTAAATATATGTATTATGCTTCATCGTCTTCCTCCTTTACAGGAAAAAGTATAGCGGCGGCAAGCGCAATAATAACAGTCAGAATAATAACCCTAAACCCTGACGAAAGCGAAGCTAAAAACGGCAGTTTTGCAAAAGCAAGGCTTAAGCCCATAGATATAATAACAATACCCGCAATAATCTTGTTTTCCTTTGCGGGCGGTATTATTATCGCCAAAAACATACCGTAAAGGCCAACGCTTAAAGCACTAACAAGGCTTTGTGGCAACAAATTACCCATAACAACCCCAAGTGCCGCACCGCTTGCCCAACACGGAATTGAAACCGTCATTGCGCCGTAATTATAATAAGGATTAAGTGTTCCCTTCACCGCCATTGAAATGCCAAAAACTTCATCGGTAACGTCAAAGCCTATTAGTAAACGATGCCTAAGCGGAGTATTGGTAGATAGCTTTTGACTAAGCGCCGCAGACATTAGCAAATACCTTATATTAACAACAAAAATAGTAAGCGCCATATCCAAATAACTTGCCTTTTCGCCTATCAGGGTAAAGCCCGCGTAACCGCCTGCCGAAGCATTGGTAAGCGCGGTTGCAAAAAAGGTTTGCAAAGCTGTAAGCCCCGCATTTTTTGCGACTATACCCAAAGTAAAAGCCACTGCAAAATAGCCAAGAGCTATCGGAATGCCGTCACGCAGTCCCCTTTTATACCATAATTTATTTTCCAAAATTTATCACCTTGCTTATTTTACAGTTTTTAAAGTGTCAAGTCAATATTTTTAACCTTTTTCCTTAAAAGGCATAAAATATTATTGAAGTTAGCACAAGCTGACTTGAAAATTTTTTAAGGAGGCTATTATATGGCAGATTTAAGAAACGGCTGTTTTCCCGAAAACGTTAAAGAAGCCGTTTGTATTGATGCGGGAAGAGTTTACGATTCCTGCTGTGACCGTGACTGCTTGGAGGATTTAAGGTGCTTCTTTTTACCCGAAACACAAGCACTTATAAACCGAGCCATAAGCGTAAGACTTCGTAGTGCAGAAGTACTTAATGTTTTTATTGACGTTGAACCCGTAAGCTTTAACAAGGGCTTTTTCTCCTGCGATTTAACCTTTTTCTTTCTACTTTCCTTTGATTTATTCACATCTACTCGTGGCTGTCCCACGGTAATCAACGGTATTGCTTCGTTTAGCAAAAAGGTTATTCTTTTTGGTAGCGATGGCTGCGTTAAAACCTTTTCAAACGTTTTAGGTGGCGAATGCACCTGCAACTCTTCCAACACACAAAAGGGCAACAATATGCCAAAATGCGTTGTAAGCGCGGTTGATCCTGTTCCACTTTCAGCCCGTATTGGTGAAATTCGCGACTGCTACGACAGTGTTTGCTGTGTACCCGAAAGCGTTTGCGAAGCCATTGGTGGCAACGTTGTAAGCGAATTGCAAAACGGCACACCCACAATTTTTGCAACAATCGGCCTTTTCACAGTAGTACAGCTTATCCGCAACGTGCAAATGCTAATCCCCGTTTACGATTTTTGCATACCCGAAAAACAATGCAAATGCTCTACCGACCACCCCTGCGACACATTCCAAAAAATACAGTTTCCGCTTGACGACTTTTTCCCGCCCAGACCCTTTGCAACCGAAAACGGACCTTGCTGCCAAAATTCGTGGGAAGAAACTGAATAATAACAAAAAAGAGAGTCAAATACATAAGCTTTGACTCTCTTTTTTCTTTTAAAACGCCCCAAACAAATAATTTGTTGCAAAATAGCCTATAAGTATTAAGGCAATTGCCCCCAATGTTAAAAATAAAGATTTAAAAAATACTCGCCAATTATTATTCATAACTACACCCCAAAACAGTTTGCCCGAATGGATGCGATTTTATGACCGTGAAGCCTACAAAATATAAAAATAACCGCTATAAAAGTAATAGCGATTATCTTTACGTATTTGATAATAGCGAAGCCTTACATCAGGCCATGCTTTTTTTGTTTCGCCTTAAAAAAGGCTTCGGTAGCGCGCTTTATAAAACCGATAAGGACTACCGCCTTATTATTTCCTCGGCAAAATATAATCCGTTTCTTGTAACCTTGCGGGAATACTGCCAAAGACAAAGCAAAAGCATTGTTGAAATAGAAATAACGCGCGAGTACGGTAAACCGCTTATAGAAAAACACGCAGTGCGGATTTACGCAAAATACTTTTTTAAAGAGATTTAAGAAAATCTACTTTTTCTTTCATTTGGGCAGTAAAAAGATAACTGCCTGCTACAAGCACGTCGGCACCTGCATTAACAGCTAAGGGAGCGGTTTCATCGTTGATACCGCCATCAATTTCCACAAGTGTTTCAAGTCCTAAACGGGCAATCTCTTTCTTTAAAGCGGCAACCTTGGATAAAGATTCGGGCATAAAGGACTGCCCACCAAAGCCGGGTTCTACCGACATTACAAGCACCATATCACAAAGGGGTAAAAATTTGAAAATTTCTTCCGCCGCTGTTTTCGGCTTAATTGTAAGGCAAGATTTACAACCGAGTGCTCTAATTTCCTTTAAGGTTTCGGCGACGTCGCTGCCCGCTTCAAAGTGAAAGCCTAAAAAATCGGCATATTTTGCAAAATCTTTAATATATCGGTGCGGGCGGTCAATCATTAAATGAACGTCAAGCGGGATATCGGTATTTTCCTTAATTTGCTTTAAAATCGGGTTAGCAAAGGAAATATTAGGCACAAATATGCCGTCCATAACGTCAAAATGAAGCATATCAACCTTGTTTTCCTCAAGGCGTCTTAATTCGTCCTTTAAATTAATAAAATCTGCCGCCAAAAGCGAGGGTGAAACTTTAACTGCCATAACAATCCCCTTTAGGTTATTTTACTATATAATTCTATCTAAAAAAGCATACTTTGTCAACAAAAAAGGCTATACCTTGGTATAGCCTTAAATTTATTTATCTTTACTTAAACGGTTATAAACAAACCAACCGACAATGCTTATAACAAGGGTAACTGCAAAAACTATTATCGCAAAGGTGTAACGCTCTACCCCCAAAAGACTGCCACCAATTGTAGAAGTTACAAGCGACGGTATTCTCGCCACAGTGGCAATAATTATAAAATGCTTTGTTTTAATATCAGTAAGTCCCACGAAATAGGTTAATAAATCCTTGGGTGTGCCGGGCAAGAAAAACATTAAAAAAATTAACGCCGCCACTCTTTTGCGATTTTGCAAAAACCTTAGCGATTT
>JAFVTJ010000008.1 GCA_017503305.1 Clostridia bacterium | reverse complement strand
TCAATCATAGACGCTTCATCAATTATTATAACGTCACAGTCAAGCGGATTTTTTTCATTGCGAGCAAACTTTTGGGAATCCTCTTCTCCCCATTCAACTTCAAGCAAACGGTGGATAGTTTTAGCATCCCTGCCGGTAAGCTCGGTAATGCGCTTTGCCGCTCTGCCTGTGGGGGCAGCGAGTTCTATTTTTAGATTTCGATTTTCAAAAAGATTTATTATAGCGTTTAACGTAGTGGTTTTACCCGTACCGGGACCACCAGTAAGCACCAAAATTCCACTTCAAAGGCTTCAAAAATTGCTTGGCGTTGCAAAGCTTCAAACTTTATTCCTAAACGATTTTCAACGTTTTCAATTTCAAGCTCGTCCACAGTTACGGCGGCGTTTAAAAAGCGTTTTACCGCAAAAAGTCGCGCAGCAATATGCTGCTCGGCATTATAATAATCGGGAATTGACAAAAACTCAGTCCCGTTTATCCTTTCGCTGCAAATACAAAAGGTTTCAATAAGCTTATCGCAGCAAATTTCCACTACCGACTCCGCACAGTCTAAAAGCTTGCAAGCCACGTTTACAAATTTATTGCGCGGCAAACAGGTGTGTCCGTTATATAAGTTCCTTCTTAAAACGTATTCAATACCGGCACAAATGCGCTCTTCACTTGCCATATCAAAGCCAAAATCAATGGCAATATCTTCAACAAGTTCAAAATTAAAGTCAATGCCGTCAGCGCACAAAACGTAAGGATTTTGCTTTATAACTTCTATTGAATTTTGGCCGTATCTTTTATAAATCGAAACACAACGGTCGGGTGTAATATTGTATTTTGAAAGCAAAAGCATAATATCGCGAATGCCATATTGCTTATGATATTCCTCACTAATAGCCATTGCTTTTTGCAAAGAAATACCCTTTATGTTTGCTAAGGCAGTGGGGTTGTTTTGAATAATATCAAGGCTTTCATCGCCGAATTTTTCCACAATTCTTTGTGCGGTAGAAGGACCCACGCCTTTAATCGAGCCGGATGATAAATATCTCAAAATAGCGGTGGTGTTTTTAGGCGGTTTTCTTTCAAAGCTTTCCACTTTAAGCTGTTCACCATAGGTTTGGTGAAAAATCATTTTGCCCGTGAATTCGGCAGTGTCGCCCTCATTCAAAAATGGCATTGTACCCACCGCTGTTATTTTTTCGCCATCCACGTTCAAAATCGCCACGGTATAATAATTTGATTCGTTACGAAAGGTTATTTTTTCAACGTCAGCTATAAAGTTTTCCATCTACTTTCCCTTTCTTTAAAATCAAATTTTACTGTGTCTTAATTCCACGCTTTTCGGCAATTTTCTTGCAACGCTCACACGTTTCGGCATCCAGCTTTTCAAAACTTGGAACAATATAATCCGCAAAGGAATTTCCGTACCAGGTATATTGTTCACAAACAAATAAAAGCTGTTGCTCGGCGGTGTTATTTTCAAGCTCCACCACTAAATGCGAATGCATTTTGCCCCTTGGAAAAATTAAAAAAAGCTTTAAATTATGTAAAAATTCACTGAATCCAAAAACCGCAAAAACCAAAACTATCAAAATTAAAAAAATTTTCATAAAATCTCCCCCGTACATTATACGGGGATTTTTTTATTTTGATAATTCCATAAATAAAGGGCTGTTTTTCAGCCCTTTATTTTACTTAATTGTTACCGAAGTATCGTAACTGCCCAAAGCCCAAACATTTTTATTATCCTTAAAGCAAATTAAAACAGGTACTGTATGTTCACCCTTCTTTTTATTTGCCAAATCCAAAACAGCATAAACGTTGCTGCTCTTTAAGTTATAAATATCTTTTCTTGGGCCAAAGACCTTAATATTGTTAATTTTAGTAGCGCTGGCAGACAAATTACCACTTAAATTTTCAAACTCAAACTTAGAAACGTTAATGGTTTTTTGCAAATAGTTTGAAAGGTTAAATTTAACGGTAAAGTGCTCAATATTATCAAGCAAGCGAACACCATCGGGCAATTTTGCCGAAACATCAAAACTGTTTGAAGACTTATCAATCTTAGAAATATCAATAGCCGAAAGTAAAACCTTTTCGGTTTTATCAACAGTTTCGGGGGTGCCTATAACCGTTACGGTTTTATAATCAAGAGTATACGAAAGATTTTTCACATTAAATCCATGTGGCAAATTGGAAAGCACAACCTCAACGGGAACCGTCTTCTTTTTAGAGATAGGAACCGTTACCTTAACCTTAGTTTGGCTAACTGTAATATTCTCTAAAGGAAGTTCCTTTTGCTCCTCGTCGTAAAGCTTAATATCAGCATCAAAGGTTTCGCTAACGTCTAAGGTTTTATCAACCTTTGTAAATGCCACAACCGAAGCGATTTTATTTATAACGGTGCGGGGGCCCTGAATAGTAACGGTATCACTTTCGGCACCGCTTACAACCGCATTTTCAGCAATAAGGCCCTGCTTAGCGGTAACACCTTCAGCAACGGCCTTAACTGTAAATTCCTTGGTATCAATATAGTCAAAAGCAATTTTTACAGTAGAGGGAGAAATGCTTAAAATTTCAAGTCCGCTTTTAGCGGCATTAGGCGTTGCCGCAACCTCAAGAATGTATTCACCCGGTGAATCAACCGAAGCGGCCGATGCGTAAACGGTAAAGTCCTCGTTTTTAAGTGAGCTTATAAGATATGTTGGCCCACGTGCAATAACAGTAAACTTTTGAGAAGAAATATCGCCGATAATGCTCATACCATTTTCGGAAGCGATTGTATTTTCCAAATTTACGTTAACCGTCATATCGGCAAAGCTGCGCTTAATAATCGGGTTTTCGTTTATCATTATAAGCAACCAAAAAACAAAAGCCAAGCACAAGGAAATAATCATGGCGTAACGTTTATTGGCAAGCACCTTTCTTGTAGAAAAGAGGGATGTAAACTTTTCAAACTTAGACATTAGTCATCCTTCCTTTCTTTGTTTTTGGCAAATGGGTTAATATTTTTAATAACCGTAACAATATTGCTTGTTGCTTTGTTACCGTCTTCTGTTAACAAAAGTCTTTGAAGCTCTGCAATGGCGGTAACCGAATTATAGTTTCGGGTTATTTTGCCATCAACCGCAATAGAGATTATACCCGTTTCTTCGGACACAACCAAAACAACCGCGTCAGAATTTTCGCTCATACCTATCGCGGCGCGATGGCGTGTGCCAAGGTCGGAATGAACGTTTTCACTTTGAGTCAAGGGCAAAATGCAGCCCGCGGCCAAAAGTCTGCCTTCACGCACAATTAAAGCACCATCGTGCAAGGGCGATTTTGGGAAGAATATGTTATTAACAAACGAAACCGAAGCCACAGCGTCAAGCACGGTGCCGGTATTAACAATTTCGCCAAGCTGATTTCTACGTTCAAAAACGATAAGGGCGCCGATCTTCTTTTCAGACATAAAGCCTACTGCTTTACCAATTTTGTCAATACTTTCAGCAACGGCGGTATCGTCGTTATCAAAAAAGCGGTTGTGCGAAAACTTTGTATTACCCACTGTTTCTAAAATACGGCGAAGCTCGGGTTGGAAAATTACAACCACTGCAATAATGGCCGAACCCATAACCTTGGTTAAGAGCCATTGCAAAGTAGCCAATTCCAAACCGGTTGCCAAAACGTAAATAACAAAAAGAATTACAATACCTTTTACAAGTCTTCCTGCCTTGGTTTCCAGCAAAAAGCCAATCGCTTTATAGATTATAAAAGCGATTACCAAAATATCCAAAATATCCAACCAACGGAAATTGGATATGGCATATACAATTTGATTCCAGGTAGCATAAATCGCATTAAAAATGCCGCTCACTCACAAAACTTCCTTTACATATTTAATTCAAGTTTATTTATAAATATAATAACACACTTTTATGCACCATTCAATATTTTTTTAACAATTTAACTAAAATTATTGCTGTTTATAAGATTTAATAAGCTTTGAACTTCATTTTTAGTGTTAAAAAGGCCAAAACTTACCCGAACTGCACCAAAATCCCCTGTTTTTAGCGCTTTATGTGCGGTCGGCGCACAATGGAATCCGCCGCGCACTGCAAAACCGTTTTTATTCAAAATGGCGGCGGTTTTGAAACTGTCATAATCTTTATAATTAAACGGCAAAACGGGTACGCTTTCAAAAAAATGCGGAGGTGCGGTATAAAGCGTAACGTTAGGATTTTTTGAAAGACCAAAATAAAGCATTTCAAGCAACTCAAATTCGTGTTTATATGCCCTTTCAATACCGATTTTTTCCACAAAATCAAGCCCTGCTGATACACCGAAAATTGCAGGCACGTTTATAGTTCCGCTTTCCATACCTTCGGGCAAAATTCTGGGTTGTGAAAAATCAAGCGAATCGGTACCGGTACCACCTTCTAAAATAGTGTTTTCAAGCGGTTTTCGGCAAATTAAAATGCCGATTCCCATAGGTGCATAAAGGCTTTTGTGAGGCGCAATACAAAGAAAATCTATATTCATTTTTTGCATATTTATAGGTCTGTTTCCTGCTATTTGTGCCCCATCTACACCGAATAAAATTCCCTTATTTTTGCACAAATCTCCAAGCTCTTTAATGGGCAAAATTTGCCCTGTTACGTTGGATGCACCCGTCACAAAAATAAGCCTTGTATTCGGCTTTATTAAACGTTCAAAATTAGCAAGTGTTTCGCTTTTATTTTTGCCAACTTCAGCAACCGAAAAATTTGCTTTGAGCTTCTTTAAAGGTCGCATCACAGCATTATGCTCCAGATTAGAAATTATCAAGTGATCTCCCCTTTTTAGCACCCCTTTTAACACGCAGTTTATACTGTGGGTACAATTGAGCGTAAATACCACCTTTTCGGGCTCTAGAGCACCAAAAAAATTTGCAATTTTTTCTCTTGTTTTAAAGACCGCATCTGCCGTTTTTATAGATAATTCATGTCCGCTCCGACCGGGATTTGCCGAAAATTTTTTAAGAGCATTTGCTACGGCATCCACAACCGATTGCGGCTTTTTTCCGCTTGTAGCGGCGTTATCAAAATAAATCAAAATCATTCCCCCAAAATAATAAAAGCACCCCTTTTTGAGGTGCCTTAAACTTAATTTTCTTCGGTCAAACCAAGCGTTTTAACTCCGTTTTCACGCAATATTTCAAGCGCAGCAGCAGCGTTGCCCTGTAAAACAATAACATAACCACAACCCCTACTGTTTTCGCTTGTTTTTCGCTCTATTTTAACCTTAAAGCCTTTTCTTCGCAATATATCGCGCGCTTTTATGGCATAGGTAACCGTTCCTACTTGTATTATATATCTTTTCACTTTAAGTCACTCCATTATTACATAATATGCAAAGTGGGCTAAAGTGTCATTTCTTCTTTCATTTCGTCCTTGTAATAACGCACAACCACGATAAAGGCTACCGGAAATAATATAAGCCCCAAAACCCCGAAAAGCTTTAAACCCAAAAACATTGCGGCTAAGGTAAAAAGCGCATTTATACCGATTTGCTTACCAATAATTTTAGGCTCTAAGAAGTTGCGCATTATAACGATTATTATAAACAAAACACCAAGCGCTACAGCGAAAAAATAGTTGCCCGAAAAGGCAGCAACCGCCGCCCACGGCACCATAATTGTACCCGTTCCTATTACCGGTAGCATATCGGCTAAGGCTATGATTATCGCAAGGCTTAAAGCGTTTTGGACCCTTAAAATTATAAGCCCGAGCCACAAAACACAAAAGGTTATAAGTGATAAAATTAAATACCCCCTTAAAAGCCTTAAAACACTGCCAAGCATTATGTCCTTAACACGTTTTACCTTTGCGGTTTTTCCTTCACCTAAAAGCAGCTCCAAAAACTTTTTAAGGTGCAAAAAATCCTTTGAAATATAGCAGGTTGCAACCAACGTAACAACCCCCGCAATTAAAACCGAGGGTGCCCTTTTGACAGCAGTTTTCATAAAGTTTGATAGCCCGCTTCCCAAATTCGCCACAATTTTTTGCAAGCTATTTTCAATTAACGCTTCAAAAGAAATGTTAAAATTTTCAGAAAAGTATGAAAAAATACCTCCGTTTTTTTCTTTGAATCGGCTTAAAAAATCAATTATTTTTTCAAAATACTTCGGCAAAAATTCGGAAATTTGTATTAAAAAAGCCACCAATTTGTAGCCTAAAAAACCCAATATCGCCCCTGCTAACAAATACAAAATAACGGATAAAACCGCCGCTATAATACCACTGTTGATGCCCATTTTTCTACTCAAATATCCCGCGGGTTTTTGCACCGAAAAAGCGATTATTGCGCCTATTACAAAGGGGAAAAGATATTTAAACGCCACAAAAATTGTTAAAAAAACAATTAAGGCTACAATAACAAAAAAAAGCGTATCCACTATAAAATTCTTTTTAATTTGCTTTTCCAAAGGCTCTACCCCGTTTTACATTTTTTGTTTTAATATATAAATATATTATTCTACTTGATTTTTCGATTATGATTTAATATAATATTATATTATATATTATTTAAAATACTCTAAAATTATCGTAGGTG
>JAFVTJ010000007.1 GCA_017503305.1 Clostridia bacterium | reverse complement strand
TCGCAGTTCCATTCAATAGAACGTCTTTGCGGCACTGCACAGGCCGAAAGTAGCATCATAATAGCACCGCCGTGCATTATAACGCCCGCGCTTTCGATATCGTTATTAAGCATATCCACAACAATTTCGCGAAGGCCTACGCAAAGTCTTTTAATAAATTCGGTATTGTCTTCGCCACCTTTGGGGGCTGCAAGCTTGCCCGAAGCCCAATCCTTAAAATCGGGGTTTAGTTCAAGCTCGTTTGCGGTTTTGCCTTCAAATTCGCCAAAATCGTATTCCTTTAAGTTCTCCACAAGGAACATCGGCACGTCGGGGTAGAGCACCGCGCCTGACTGCTTTGCACGAAGAAGGGGACTTGAGTAAAGACGGCTAATTTCGGGATAATCGATATCATCCTTCATAAGTCGAAGCTCGTTAAGGCCTTCGGGAGAAAGGGGAAGGTCGGTTTTGCAGCCGATGTATTGCCCTTTATAATTAGCGTCGGTTGCGCCGTGGCGGATAAGATGGATTTTAAGAGTTCTCATTAAATTTCCTCCAAAAGCTGAGAAATTATTTGGTTTGAAACAAGCATTCCTTGGTCGGTTAGACTAAAGAAGCCGTCATTTATTTCGGCAAGGTTATTTTTTACGTATAAATCGAGTTTATTTACGGGCAAAAGCGAAATATCCACACCTTTTTTAAGGCGTAAGGCGAGTATTATTTGTTCTTCCTTGTCACCGCCGTCGCCGTCGTCAATGGGACTTGTACCATTGATAAACGACTTCATATTACGCGGGTAGTAAAAGCGTTTGCCCTCTAAAAAGGAGTGGGCAGACGGACCTAAACCTAAATATTCCTCACAATTCCAATATTTCAAATTGTGGCGGCTTTCAAAGCCTTCTTTAGCAAAATTCGAAATTTCGTAATGATTATATCCGTTTTGCTCCAAATAATTGCACATAAAAAGATATTGCTCGCAAATTTCATCCTCATTTGGTAAATTTAGCGTATCTTGAGTTTTGTAAAATAGGGTTTTAGGCTCAATTTTTAAAATATAGGCCGAAATGTGCTCGGGGTTAAGGGACAGCAAAAAGTCAAGATTTTGCTTTAAGGATTCTATTGTAGAATCGGGAAGACCTATCATTAAATCAAGCGAAATATTTGAAAATCCTAAATTTCGGGCGGTTTCAACCGCTTTTTTAGTATCGTCGGCGGTGTGGGTGCGGCCGAGCGTGCAAAGCTCGGTATCACTTCCGCTTTGCGCACCGATTGATAAGCGGTTAATACCTGCTTTTTTTGCGTTTTTAAGCACCGCTTCAATGTTATCCTGTGGGTTAATTTCAAGCGTGATTTCGGCATTTTCTTCGGTCTTAAAATTGTCCCTTACCGTTTCTAAAAGGGGTGAAAGGCAATCGTTTAAAAGGGAAGGCGTACCGCCACCCAAATAAATAGTATCAATGGGGCGGTTTATTTTGCCGCCCCATTGTTTAATTTCTCTTTGCAGTGCTGTGGTGTAATTTTCGGCTAGTGTATCGTTAAAAACTGCCGAATAAAAATCACAATAAGCACACTTGCGTTTGCAAAACGGAATATGCAGGTAAAGACCTAAATTAGTCAAGAATTTCACCAATGCAGTTACCGCCTACTTTTGCAGCGTTTGCTTCGTCAGTATCAATATGCATAGCGAGAGCATAAGAATCGCTAACACGTGCAACAACGTCGCCAAAAATAAGGCTTCTGCCGTCAGATTCGATCTTAACGCTAACGATTTGCTTGTCCTTAATGCCGAAACGTTCGCCGTCAGCAACGGTCATATGAATGTGGCGCTTTGCAGCGATAACGCCTTGATCCAATTCAACCTCGCCCTTGGGGCCTACGAGCTTACATTTGCCGGAGCCTGCAACGTTGCCGGACTCACGAATGGGAGCCAAAGCACCGATTGAACGAGCATCGGTTAAAGAAATTTCAACCTGAGTTTCGGGACGAACGGGACCTAAAATAGAAGCCTTTAATTGACCCTTTTCACCAATGATTGTTACCTTTTCTTCGCAAGCGAATTGGCCGGGTTGTGATAAATCCTTCTTAGGTGTCAAGGTGTAGCCTTCACCGAAGAGAATTTCCAAATCCTTTTGAGAAACGTGTAAGTGACGAGCAGAAATTTCTACCATTACTTCTTTAGCCATAATTATATCTCCTTAAAGTGTTAAATTTACAAACTTATTTTAACATATTTTCGCAACTTTTCAAGCCTAAATTTAAACATTTTAAGATTGACTTTATACAGTATATAGGGTAAAATATATTTAGTAGATTAAAGGGGTGCTTTTGTATGAAACCTGTTTATAATAGAGTGCTTTTAAAGCTTAGCGGCGAAGTGCTTGCGGGCGAACGCGGCGTAGGTATTGATTTCGATAAGGTTTTAGAAGTTTGCGAATGCATAAAGGAATGCGTTGATATGGGCGTTGAAGTTGCTCTCGTTGTTGGCGGCGGCAATTTTTGGCGCGGTAGAAGCAGCGGTAAAATGGATAGAACCAGAGCTGACCACATGGGTATGCTTGCAACAAGCATAAATGCATTAGCCTTGGCAGATGCGCTTGAACAGTTGGGCGTTACCGCACGTGTTCAAACCGCTATTGAAATGCGCCAAATCGCTGAGCCTTATATTAGAAACAAGGCTGTAAGACATTTGGAAAAGGGCAGAGTGGTTGTTTTCGGCTGCGGCACAGGTAACCCCTTCTTCTCAACCGATACTGCGGCGGCTTTAAGAGCGGCTGAAATCGGTGCAGACGTTATCTTTAAGGCTACCAACGTTGACGGTGTATATGATAGCGACCCCAAAAAGAATCCCGACGCTAAGAAGTTTGACGTATTATCTCATTTGGACGTACTTCAAAAGGGTCTTCACGTTATGGATAGCACAGCGGCTTCGCTTTGTATGGATAACGGCATTGAAATTTTGGTGTTTAACCTTGATAATCCCAAGAATATCGTATCGGCCATGGTTGGCGAAACAATTGGTACAGTTGTAAAGTAGGAGGAACAAATTATGAAAGAACTTTTAGCAAGAACCGAAGAAAAAATGAATAAAACCATCGCGGTTTTAGAAAGAGATTATAAATCCATCCGCGCAGGAAGAGCAAATGCCGCAGTTTTAGACCGCATTACCGTTGATTATTACGGTGCGCCCACACCCATTCAGCAAATGGCTGCAGTATCCGTACCCGAACCCCGTATTTTAATGATCCAGCCTTGGGATGCTTCAACGCTTAAGGATATTGAAAGAGCTATTTTGGTTTCTGATATCGGTATAAACCCTCAAAATGACGGTCGTGTTATTCGTTTGGCTTTCCCGCCCCTTACTGAAGAGCGCAGAAAGGACATTGTAAAAGAGGTTAAAAAGACTGCCGAAGAAAATAAGGTTGCTATTCGTAATACCCGCCGTGACGCTTTAGAAAAATTAAAGGGTCTTGAAAAGAACGGCGAAATCACCGAAGACGATAAGGCTAACGGCGAAAAGAAGATTCAAAAGCTTACTGATAAATTCTGTAAGGATATTGACGATTTGGCAGCACTCAAGGAAAAAGAAATTTTAGAAATTTAAAAAGAATGCGGTCTTACTTTTGTGAGACCGCTTTTTACACTTAGGATGATTTTATGTGGTTTAAGAAAAAACAAGCAGAAAGAGCCTTGCCAACCCATATAGCAATTATTATGGACGGCAACGGCCGTTGGGCTAAAAAACGTGGTATGCCGCGCAGTTCCGGCCACGTTGCAGGGGCTAAAACCTTTAAAAACATTGCAAGATATTGCAATAAAATTGGTCTTAAATATTTGACTGTTTATGCCTTTTCGACTGAAAATTGGAAGCGTCCGGAGGACGAAGTTAACGGCATTATGAATTTACTTCGCGACTATTTAAAGGATGCCGAAAACTTTAAGGATGAAAATATTCGCGTAAGGTTTATCGGCGATTTAGAGCCCTTGGCTGATGATATTAAGGCGCTTATTGAAAAGAACGAAAAGGGTAGTGCCGACGCTACGGGTCTTAACCTTAACATTGCTATTAACTATGGCGGCAGGGATGAGATTACCAAAGCGGTGCAAAAAATTGTTGAAAGTGGCGCTAAAGCAAAAGATATTACCGAAGACACCATTTCGCAAAATCTTTATACCGCCGGTATGCCCGACCCCGATTTTATTATAAGACCCAGCGGTGAATACCGCCTTTCTAACTATCTAATCTGGCAGTCGGCTTATGCTGAATATTGGTTTTCGGATGTTTTATGGCCCGATTTCACACCAAAGCATTTAGAACAGGCGATTGAAGAATATAATCGAAGAAATCGTCGTTTCGGAGGGGTATAGTATGAAACCTCGTATAATTTCAGGTATTGTTATGGGTGTTATTGTAGACGCTGTTT
>JAFVTJ010000089.1 GCA_017503305.1 Clostridia bacterium | reverse complement strand
GGTTGCTGTTTCAAAGGCGCGTGGCTTGTGGTTACTAATAAAACCCGCCGCTTCGTATAGCACGATTTCACCGCTATCCATAGCAACACCCACTTTAATAAGGTCGGTATAGCATATTGTTTGCCCATCAAGGTAGGCAAAATTTATTACACAAACCCCTTCATCAGTAAAATAATAGGTTTCTATAAAGGATTCAAGCCCGTTTTGCTGCAAAAATCTTTTAGCCTTCAAAAGCGCCTGCTTATAGGTTATTATATGCTCCTTTGCCGTTGTTTCTTTTCGCATATAAACCACAAAGCCACCGCTTTTGCTAATTGTTATATTAGTCTTCCCGTTACCAAAACGAAAGGACTCTATTTTTCCCTTTTCTTCGGATATTAGCTCTAGCTCACGGTCTTCGCAACCGGAAAATTGACAAGCAATGGTTTTGGCTTCATCCTCGCTTATGGTGTCGGCATCTTCAAGCATAGCGGATTCACTTTCAAGCAGGTGATCAGAATAAGGGCCGTCATACACGAGCGTTGGATAATCAACAAATTCGCCCTCGGTTTTTTCTAAAAAGGCCGAAAGACTATCATCAACCGTGCTATCAATTTTATTTTCAATCTCGCTTGCCCAATAATCCAAATTATCGTAGCTCACCGCAGCGGTGTTAACAATTTTTGCAACCTTTTTTGCCGTTTCGCAAAGGGTTGTAATATTTTCCATATAATCCTTCGGAACCTCTTCCCCGCTGTAAAGCTTGCCCGACACTGCAAAGGCATAATTGCCCACCTGCGACAAAAAGCGGTTAAAGGTTTTAAGGGTGTTATTTAAGGGCAACTGCGATAGCGCGCTTTTAGATATTTCCGCTTCGGTTAAAAGCTCGGCCGCGTAGCGACTAAGCGCTTCGGGGGCGGTGGCATAGCGCGCTTTTTTAAGTATTAGGGTTATATTGTTAAGCGAAGCCGAAAGCTCACTCATACTACGCGAATAATTATTTTCTATTTGAAGCATTAAAAATCGGTTGTTTTGCTTTTCCTTTATAATAAAGCCGGCAAGCACCACAACCGCCGCCGACAAAAAAGAAACAAGCCTTACAATATTTCGTTTTTTCATAATAATCACCACAAGGGTATTATTAACAAAATTTAACAAAATATTTGTAAGGCTTGAAAAGTTAATCTTCTTTTTTTCGAAATTCGGCAATTATAAGGACTAAAGCCACCACAATCGCCAAAGAAAAGGCCACCGTACCCACTATTGCAACGGGTTTAAAGTTTTTTTCTTTTGGGAATTGATCCTTTAAAGCATCCTCAATGTAGGCTCTGTCGGCATTGCTCGCCGTATAAAACGAAAGGATTATTTTTTTACTGTTTTTAACCGTTACAAACTGGGTTAAAACATATTCCCCTCCGCTATCTTCGGTTTTAAGCTCACTTTTTAAAAGTTTGTAGCCACGGATGGTTACCACTTCGCCCTTGGAATTTTCAAAACCGGAAATTTCATTGGCAAGATTTTTAATTTTATCATCCGCCAAAACGTTAAAATCGACCACTTTTTGAGAAAATGCATCGACTATCTCACTGCGTTTAATTTGCTTTGTGTTATCACGGTTTATAGCAAGATAGGTTATATTGTTTTCATTTACATAATCAACAATTTCGCAATCATCCATATCAAAAGCGCGGCAGAATAATTCTATATCATCTTCGCCGTAAACCGCGAATTCTTCCTCGGCCAAAACCGAAAAAGAAAAGCATAAGGCAAATGCCACTATAAAACAAAGTATTTTCTTAACCACTAAAATCACCTGTTATTTTGCTTTTTTGCAGCGGTAAGTGTGTTTTGCATAAGCATTGCAATGGTCATTGGTCCTACACCGCCCGGTACGGGTGTAATGGCTGAGCATTTGTCCTTAACCGCTTCAAAATCAACGTCGCCCACAAGCTTGCCATCCACGCGGTTAATACCAACGTCAATAACAACGGCGCCTTCTTTTACCATATCAGCAGTTACAAAGTTTGGTCTACCAACGGCCGCCACCAAAATATCGGCATTCTTGCAAACCTCACTCAAATCCTTGGTTCTTGAATGACAAATAGTAACCGTGCCGTTTTTGTGAAGGAGAAGCATACCCATAGGCTTGCCAACAATGTTAGAACGGCCTATAACCACGCAGGTTTTACCCTCAATATCAATGTTTTCATATTGAAGCATTTCCATAATGCCGGCAGGTGTGCAAGGCACGAAATCATACTCACCAAGCATAATTTTACCCACGTTTATTGGGTGGAATGCATCCACGTCCTTTTCGGGCAAAATTGCGTTAATTACCGCTTGCTCATCAAGGTGCTTTGGAAGCGGCAACTGACACAAAATGCCGTTTATACTCTTTTTATGGTTAAGCTCATCAATAAGTGCCAAAAGTTCTTCTTGGGTGGTGGTTTCGGGCAAGGCATATTCTTCCGAAATAATGCCCAAAGCCTCGCAAGCCTTTTTCTTATTAGCAACGTAAACCTTAGAAGCCGGGTCTTCACCCACGATAATAACCGCAAGGCCTGTGGTTATGCCCACGCTTTTTAAGGCTTCAACCTCGAGTTTAACACGTTCCTTAACCGCGGCCGAAATTAGTTTGCCATCAATCTTCTTGTACATTTTCGTTCTCCATATTTTCGCTAAAAACTGCGGCATATTCGCCCGATTCTTGCTTTATTCTTTTACGCAAAACAACAATAAGTGTTATACTTACAGCGCAAGCCAAGAAGCCCACAAGGCAGGAAACCTTAATAGCGCCCCACATAAGACTGTCGGTGCGTAAAATTTCAATAAAGCCACGGCCAAATCCATACCAAGCGCAATACATTAAAAATACCTCGCCGCTAAAACGACGCTTTTTACTTAACTTATGAATTATTAAAAGACCTAAAAGGCACCAAATTGATTCATACAAAAAGCAGGGGTGAACAAGGCCTTCGCCCATTTCGTAATTTGTTTTGTTGCTTTGCATACCCCACCAACTGCTGCCTGTAAAAGCGCCGTAGGCTTCTTGATTAACAAAGTTGCCCCAACGGCCAATACCCTGGCCTATAAGAAAGCCCAAGGCTGCCAAATCAAACATATCGGCGATTTTTATTTTCAATATCTTACAAACAATAGCGCCCGAAACAAAAGCACCTATAACACCACCGTAAATTGCAATGCCGGCAAAGCCTGCAGAACTGCCAAAGCCGAAAAAGTCTGATATGCTTTCACACTTAACGCCGTCGAACAAGACGTAATATGTACGGGCGCAAAAAATTGCAATAGGTGTTACTATTAACACGGCATCAATCATACGGTCTTTATTCAACCCCAAGCGCTCAGCATTGCGCATACCGTAAACAATAGCCAAGGTAAAACCTAAAGCAATAATTATACCGTACCAATAAATATTCCAGCCGTTTGCACCAATAGGCAAAGTAAAAGCAACCGGCTTTAATGTTAAATGTATTCCAAAAATAATAACGTCATATGTCATAAATTATTCCTCACTTAAGGGATTGATTATTGATAAAACGGTCTTTTCGTTATCTAAAAATGCCAAGCGTTTCATCACGTCATCCACAGTAATAGACTTTAAATACTTAATTTCATCAAAAAGGCAGGTGTCATTCATAGCGGCATCTACCATTTGCATTACAATGCCTTCAACATTGTTAAAGCCTCTTATAGCGTTGCCGTAAAGGCCACGGTGAATGGCGGCAAAAAGCTTTTTATTTATGCCTTCTTCAGCCATACGGCAAATTTCGGCCTTTATTTCATCCGCAACCCTTTTAGGATCAACCGATTCGCCCTCAAAAATAATTGCATTATAGCCGTCCCCACAAAAATGCTCAAAGGAAAACTCATCGTTAATGAGTCCGTCCTCCATTAAACGCTTGTAAAGTGGCGAGCAATCTCCCGCAAGGGCTTCAAGCAAAATTTCGGTGCAAATGCGTTCCTTTACTGTGGGTATTTTATCGGCCGGAAGCTTGTAACCAAAGCTGAATATAGGTTGCGCTACAGGCAAGGCCTGCTCAACAACCGGCTTTAAAACCTCTTGGGGTTCGTTCGGCTTAACACGCTCAATTTCAAGCGGGGTAGATTCTTTTATTCCCTTTTCAACCATTTTAAGTATCTTTTCGGTTTCAACGTTGCCCGCAATACACAAAAACATATTTGAAGGGTTGTAGAAGGTGTTATAGCATTTATAAAGCAAATTGGCATTTATTTTGGCAATACTGTCGGTTGTGCCGGCAATATCAATCCTTACGGGATGATTTTTATACATTGCCAAAAGCATATTAAAGGTTACGCGCCAACCGGGGCTGTCGTCATACATACGAATTTCCTGACCGATTATGCCCTGTTCTTTTTGAACTGTCGCTTCGGTAAAATAGGGAGACTGCACAAAGGAAAGCAAAATTTCCAAATTTTCATAAAATAAATTAGAGCAAGAGAAAAGGTAACAGGTTTTGTCAAACGAGGTAAAGGCATTAGCATGAGCGCCTGTTTTAGCATATTTTGAAAAGGCGTCGCCATCCTCGCTTTCAAAAAGCTTGTGCTCTAAAAAATGGGCAATTCCCTCGGGCACTTGGGTTTGCTCTCCATTCACTGAAAAGCAGTTATCAATAGAGCCATACTTAGTGCCAAAAATTGCATAACACGAGTTATACTGCGGCTTTTCCAAGATATATATCTTAAGCCCCGAAGAGTGTACCGCTTTTACATAGCTTTCGCCAATATCGCTTGTAATAATTTCTTTTAGCATATTACACCCTCCCTTGGTAAAAGCTTATAGACAGTGTGAAGATTTACACCGCGCGCGGCATAGATGACGTCCTCGCGTGTGATTTGCTTAATTTTTTCAATAATATCCTGTGGGGAATAAATATTTTCGTTGCAAATCTTTAATGCATACCACAAGTCAAGTGCGCCTTGACTGTCATAGTACGTATTAAGTGAATCGCAAATACTTTTAATTGAAGATTCAAACTCACTATCGCTAAATTCGCCCTTTTTCATAATTTCAAGCTGGTTGAGTATTTCGTCAATAGCCTTGTCGGCATTTTCCACCTCAACACCCGAATCAACCATTAAAAGTCCCTTAAAGCGAATTGAACGTGCGGCACAATAATAGCAAAGGCTCATTTTTTCACGCACGTTTGTAAACAAGCGCGAATACGGCCCACCGCCAAAAATATCGCACATAACCATAAGCGGCAAGGATACGTCGTCATCGCCGTACATATCGGTAGAAAAGCCCATAACAATTTTACCCTGTTTAACGTCCATTTTGTCAGTTACGGTATTAACCTTTTTAGCAGGCTTAGCAGGGGCACAAGCCTTGTAATCGGTAATATTGTGTCTTTCTAAGGTTTCAAACTTACTTTTAATATCTTCAAAAAGCTTTTGGGGTACTGCCGCACCCACAACGTGCACACGCACAAATGCAGTTTCTAACATATTTTTCCAAGCCTTGTAAAGACTTTTGGGTGTAACCTTTTTAACGTCGTCTACAGTGCCGCATTTTGGAATGCCGTAAGGTGTGCCTGCAAACATTTCGCTTATAAGGCGGTTTTTAGCATAAATACGCTTTTCGGCAATTTCGCCCTTAATATGTTCAATAGCCTTACGCTTTTCGCGTTCAACATCACATTCCAAAAAGGCTTCATCTTCAACGTTGGGATTAAAGATAAGCTTTAACAAAAGCTCGCTTGCTTCCTTTACAAGCGAATCGCTATCAAAGGAAAACCTATCATCAATAACCGAAACGCTCATTCTAAGCAGTTGACAATCGGCAAATTTTTCGCAGCTTGCATTAACCCTTGCGCCATAAAGCTTGTTAAGCTTTAAATTAAGCGCTGTAAAGGAGGGGTAATCCTTACTGCAAGAGGTTAGAATAAAAGGCAGCAGTGCGTTTTCCGCCACTGTTTCCTTACTCATTGGCAAATAAAAATTGAAGGATACCGAAGTGGTGTTAAAGCGGTTATTGGCAATAAAAAGCCCCTCTAAACCCTCGGCCTTTAAGGTAATTTTGTTTGACATTTTGGATCCCCTATAAAAGTTTATTCCTTAAAATTATAACATACATAGATTATTTTTTCCACTACTAATTGAAAATTTTAAAAATTTATGCTAAAATATATAAAAATACATTTTTTACAAAAAGGAGGTATAAATATGAAAAAAAAGCATAACCGCGGTATAAGAATGCAAAACCGCATTTTAATTTCGGCATTGCTTTTAGTTTTACAATTAGCCTTTTTGTTTTTCTTAATCTATGATTCCAGTCTTTATTCGGTTTGGGGTTTTACCATTTCAATGGTTTTGGGCGCAATAACCTCCATTTTCATTATTAATAAACGTGGCAACCCCGACCATAAAATCACTTGGATAGTTTTTATCCTTATATTCCCCATTTTCGGCATTTCGATTTACTTATTATGGGGCGGCGGAAGAGTTTTACCGCATCTTCGCAAAAAAATGCGTGCCTGCGAATCACACTACAAGCCCTATCTTAAAATGGACGATTCGGCACTCAACAGTATACGATACTTTGATATGCCGCACTCGCGCCAGGCGGAATATTTAACAAACGAAGCCAATTCTCCCCTTTATAGCAACACCTCGGCCGAATATTTACCCTCGGGCGAAAGATATTTTGAACGCCTTTTGGAAGAGCTTGAAAACGCAAAAGAATATATTTATCTTGAATTTTTCATTATTGCTGAAGGCTATATGTGGGATAAAATTTACGCCATTTTAAAGCAAAAAGCCAAAGAAGGCGTTGAAATTAAAATTATTTTTGACGATTTTGGCTCTATAAAGCGTCAGCACAAAGGCTTTTTGCAAAAAATCAGAAAAGACGGTATTGAAATCTCGATTTTTAACCCCATTTATCCTTTGTTTAACAACTTCCTTAATAACCGCAACCACCGCAAAATTGTAGTTATCGACGGCATTTTAGCCTTTACGGGCGGTATAAACATAGGCGATGAATATATAAACTATGAAGAACGCTTCGGGCATTGGATGGACAGCGGTGTTATTATTAAGGGCAACGCCGTTACAAGCTTTCTTTGTATGTTCCTTACCATGTGGGAATTTATTACAGGCAAGCGTATTGACGCCGCGCCCCGCATTAAAGAAACCAATATTGTAGACGACGGCTTTGCAATACCTTATAGCGACGGTCCGCTAAACCTTAACAACCCCGCCGAAGGCATTTATTCCCAAATTTTAAACTCGGCCCAAAAATACGTTTATATAATGACCCCCTACCTTGTAATTGACGATATGATGACCTCCACACTTTGTATGGCGGCAAAATCGGGCATTGAGGTTTGCATTGTAACACCACACATTCCGGATAAATGGTACGTGCACAATGTCACTCAGTACAACTATCTCGAGTTATTACAAGCGGGTGTTAAAATATATGAGTACACCCCCGGTTTTTTACATTCTAAAATCTTTTTGTCGGATGACTGTATTTCAACCGTAGGCTCTGTTAATATGGACTATCGCAGTTTTGTTTTCCATTTTGAATGTGGCGTTTGGCTTGACAATAAGGAAGCCGCGCTTGATATAAAACAACATTTTCGCGAGGTTTTAGCCGTTTCGAAAGAGATAACCCTAAAAAATTGGAAAAAGCGTCCCTTAAAATTGCGACTAAAACAAGCAATTTTGCATATTTTTGGTCCGTTAATGTAATTGACATTTTTAATTTTTACTGTTATAATAAATAAAAAGCTATATGAAAGGCGGTTATCGCATGAAAAATTTTCTTAAAATAACAATTTCATTACTCGCAGTGTTTGGCGCACTAGTTGGTGCTCTTGCAATATTTGATAAGTTGCAGAACAAAAATCGCATTAAAGGCGATTATCTTGAATGTGATACCGAAGAAGAATAATTGCTGAAAATTGAAATCCCGTTGCAAAACGCAACGGGATTTTATTTTTCTTATTTAATTGGATGTGTCCAACCGAATGTATCTTCAAGCTTGCCCCACTGAATACCTGTAAGGGTATCGTAAAGCATTTGAGTGGTTTCACCGATTTCGCCATTGTTTACGGAGTATTTAACGCCTTTATAGCAAAGCTCACCAATGGGAGATACAACTGCGGCAGTACCGCAACCCCAAGCTTCCTCGAGCTTACCGTTTTCGAGTGCATCTGCCAATTCGTCAATGCTTAAAAGTCTTTCTTCAACGTCGAAGCCCTTTTCCTTTAAAACTGCGATGCAAGACATACGAGTAATACCGGGAAGAATAGAGCCTGAAAGCATTGGAGTAATAATTTTGCCGCCAATCTTAAACATCACGTTCATAGCGCCAACTTCTTCGATATACTTTCTTTCAACACCGTCAAGCCATAAAACCTGAGAATAGCCTTGTTGTGCTGCGCGTTCGCCCGCACGGTTGGAAGCCGCGTAGTTACCGCCGCACTTAGCGTAGCCTGTACCACCGCGAACTGCACGAACGTCCTCGTCTTCAATCATAATTTTAACAGGGTTGATGCCTTCGGGATAGTAGCTACCAACGGGAGAAGCGATGATAACGTAGGTTGCATTGTGAACTGCGTGAACACCTAAAGATTCGTCGTTACCGAACATAAAGGGACGAAGATAAAGTGATGTGCCTTCAGCAGAAGGTGTCCAATCTTTTTCAAGTTCAACAAATGTTTCAAGCACCTGCATTGCTAAATCTTCAGGGATTTGGGGAAGACAAAGTCTTTCAGCCGAGCGATTCATACGTCTGATATTTTCAATAGGTCTAAAAAGCTGAACCTTACCGTCAGCACGGCGATAAGCCTTTAAGCCTTCAAAAATTTCGCTACCGTAGTGTAAAACGGTTGAAGCGGGATGAAGTGAAATGTTTTCAAAAGGAACTATACGAGCATTGTACCAGCCCTTTTCCTTGTTCCAATCCATCATAAACATGTGGTCGGTAAAAATTTTACCAAAGCCTAAACTGTTGTTGTCGGGCTTATTCTTTAAAACAGCAGCCTTTGTGATTTTAATTTCCATTTTCAGCACTCCTTAATTATCTGCACCAATTTGCATTGCTTTAAGATTTACTTCTAACATATCAGCTCTTTTAGCGGAAATAACCTTGCCGAGAGCCGCTCTTACAGCCTCATCAGTGTAACCGCCAAGCTCGTTTAAGATTTTACCAACAATAATCATATTAGCCAAGGTGGGCATACCGTTATCACTTGCAAGCTTGGTTGCGGGGATGTAGTGAACGGTAACGTCAGTACGCTTAACCTTGCGTTCGATTAAAGCTGAATCAACAAAAATTGTACCGCCTGCTACTACGCTGTCTTCGTACTTATCAAGTGAGGGAAGGTTCATAGCAACCAAAACGTCGGGCTTGGATACGATAGGCGAACCTACGGGAGTATCGCTTAAAATAACGCTACAGCTTGCGGTACCGCCACGCATTTCGGGACCATAGGACGGAAGCCAGCTTACTTGCTTGCCTTCGGTAAGACCCTTGTAAGCCAAGAATTTACCCGAGAAGAGTATACCCTGACCGCCGAAGCCTGCGAATAAATATTGTGTTGTTGCCATATTATTCTGCCTCCTTTGCGCTACGGTCTTTATAAACGCCTAACGGATAGTAAGGAATCATCTTTTCGTCTACCCATTCGAGAGCCTTCTTAGGTGTAAGACCCCAGTTGGTAGGACAGGTTGAAATAACTTCAACGAGTGAGAAGCCCTTGCCGTCGATTTGGTTTTGGAATGCCTTTTTGATAGCCTTTTTAGCGGCCTTAACGTTTTTAACGTTGTTAACGGCAACACGCTCTAAATATTCGGCGCCGTCCACTTCGGAAAGCATTTCGCAAACCTTAATCGGAAAACCGCAATGGTTGGTATCACGGCCGTAGGGTGAGGTTTGTGTAACCTGACCGGGTAAGGATGTAGGAGCCATCTGACCGCCTGTCATACCGTAGATTGCATTGTTAATAAAGATAATTGTGATATTTTCATTTCTGGCTGCGGCGTGTACGGTTTCAGCCATACCGATTGATGCTAAGTCGCCGTCGCCTTGATATGTAAATACAACGTTTTCGGGTAAAGCGCGCTTAACGCCGGTAGCCACAGCGGGAGCTCTACCGTGAGCGGCTTCAATCATATCACAGTTAAAATAGTTATAAGCCATAACCGAGCAACCAACAGGTGCGATACCTACTGTTTTGCCTTCGATACCTAATTCATCCATAACTTCGGCAACAAGGCGGTGAACAATACCGTGTGTACAACCGGGGCAATAGTGAAGCGGTACGTCGGTTAATGCATGTGGTTTTTCAAATACTACCATTTTTGTTACCTCCTTAACCGTTTGCCTTTTCGATAGCGGCTAATACTTCTTCGGGTGACGGAATCATACCGCCAACACGGTTGCAAAGTATGTATTCACCGCTACACTTTGTAGCAAGCTTAACGTCGTCAATCATTTGACCCATTGAAAGCTCAACCGATATATATTTCTTAACCTTACCGATTGTCTTTTCAAAGGCTTTGTTGGGGAAGGGCCAAAGAGTGATAGGTCTGATCATACCAACCTTAATACCCTTTTTACGTGCTTCTACAATAGCGTTTTTAGCAACACGGGAAGCAATACCAAATGCGGCGATACAAATTTCAGCATCGTCCATCATATATTCTTCATACATTGCTTCATTTTCTTCAATGTACTTATAACGTTCAAAGCGTTCGTTGTTTGATTTTTCGAGCTCGTCAGGTTGTAAGAAAAGTGAGTTTACAATATTGTGCGCTCTTTCCATATTAGTACCTGTGGTAGCCCAAGGCTTTGCGGGAGCTTCAGCTATATCATATTCTAAAGATACAGGCTCCATCATTTGACCCATAGTACCGTCAGCCAAAATCATAGAGGTCATACGGTATTTATCAGCAAGGTCAAAGCCCTTAACAGTAAGGTCAGCCATTTCTTGAACGGATGCAGGAGCTAAAACGATCATTCTAAAGTCACCGTGACCGCCTGCCTTTGTTGCCTGATAATAGTCAGACTGTGAAGGCTGAATACCGCCAAGACCGGGTCCACCACGCTGTACGTTAACAACGAGTGCGGGTAAATCAGCGCCTGCAAGGTAGGAAAGACCTTCGCCCTTTAGAGATATACCGGGGCTAGAAGAAGATGTCATTACTCTAAAGCCTGTGGAAGCTACGCCGTAAACCATATTTATAGCGGCAACTTCACTTTCAGCCTGTAAAAAGCATCCGCCGATTTTGGGCATTCTTTTTGCCATATAAGCGGCAATTTCGGTTTGGGGAGTGATTGGGTAACCAAAGTAATGGCGGCAACCTGCTTGTATAGCAGCTTCGGCAATTGCTTCGTTACCTTTCATTAAAACTTTATCTGCCATTTTAACTTCCTACCTTTCTACGGTGATTATACAATCAGGACACATAGTAGCGCAGAACGCACAACCGATACAGTCGTCGGGGTTAACTGCTTCTACAGGGTGGTGTCCCTTAGCGTTGATTTTATCGGGGCTTAAAATTAAAACTTTTTTGGGGCAAACGTCAACACAAAGGCCACAGCCCTTGCACTTATCAGTTTTGAAGGTTAGTTTTGCCATTTAAAACACTCCTTTTAATTTATTTTGCTTTGTAAATCCAATGAAAAAGCATTGGGAATTTTGTCTTTTATACTATCATATATCTTCCCGTATGCACAGGTGCATTTTATGGGAAGACCTGTAAGGCGTGAAACCTCTTCGGCGTAAGGAATAGACGCCAAAACATCGTCCACCGTGGTTTCGTTGCCTAAATTTGAGTTGTTGACAATAGCGGTAAATTTACACTTGCAGGCCTCTTCAATCTCTCGCATTACTTCAAGTGTTGATTCAGCATCTCTCGTGAGCGGGCGGTAGCAGTTGATTACAAAAAGCATTTCGTAATCGTTTTCTTCAATTATAGAAGGCATTATTCTGCCAAGTGCCAAAGCGCCGCGGTCATCACCGCCAACATCAATTATCGCTTTTGCAGCCTTGTTGTCAGTTATTGTATACATTTGCTGCGGCATTGCGGGGATATCTACGTTAGTACCCGCATACTCGGACGAAATAAGGGTTATTCCCTTATTTTCAAGGTCGGTTTGACTGTCCTTTGTTCTAAAATATGGGTTTACAATGTCTAAATCGGCAATAAGCACCTTATCGTGCTGTGCTTTAAGGTCGTAAGCCATATTAACAGCCACGTTGGTTTTACCGCTACCGTAATGGCCGCACAAAATGGTTATTCTTTTGTAAATCATAATTTATTTCTCTGGATTTTGCCGCTTGTAGTCTTAGGCAAGCTATCGCGGAATTCAACAATTCTCGGATACTTGTAAGGAGCGGTTCTTTCTTTAACGTAGGTTTGAATTTCTTTCTTTAGCTCGTCACTCGGCTCGGTACCATTCACAAGCACAATGCTTGCCTTAACAACCTGACCGCGAACCTCATCGGGAGCGGCAGAAACACCACATTCTAAAACGTAGGGTAATTCCATAATAACGCTTTCGATTTCAAACGGTCCTATGCGGTAGCCCGAAGACTTAATAACGTCGTCAATACGACCAACGTACCAGTAGAAGCCGTCTTCATCGCACCAAGCGGTATCGCCTGTGTGATAGAAACCATCGTGCCAGTTTTCGGCTGTTTTTTCTTCGTCACCGTAGTAGCCGATAGCCAAACCACAAGGAAGACCCTTAGATATATCAATAACGATTTCACCAATTTCACCGGGGTCAACGTCGTTGCCGTCGGGGTCAACAATATGTACGTCATAAATAGGCGCGGGCTTACCCATTGAGCCGATTTTATGCGGTTCGCCAACCATATTACCGATAATCATTGTGCTTTCGGTTTGACCGAAGCCTTCAAGAATTTGAAGACCTGTAATCTTTTCAAACTGGCGGTAAACCTCGGGGTTAAGCGCTTCACCTGCGGTGGTCATATGCTTAACTGATGATAAATCATATTTTGAAATATCTTGTTTAATGAGCATACGAAGCATTGTGGGCGGTGCGCAGAAGGTTGTAATGTTGTGTTTCTGGAACATCGGCAAGATTTCAGCCGCGTCAAAGCGGTCAAAGTCGTAAACGAAGATAGCCGCTTCACAGAGCCACTGACCATAAAGCTTACCCCACATAGCCTTTGCCCAGCCTGTGTCGGAAATGGTGAAATGTAAGCCTTCGGGGTCAACGTCGTGCCAATATTTTGCTGTATGGAAATGTCCTAACGGATATTTGTAAGTATGGGTTGCAATTTTGGGATAACCGCTTGTACCTGATGTGAAGTACATAAGCATTAAATCATCGCCACAGGGTGAATCTTCAGTGCGGTTATAGTGGGTGGAATAAAGTGTATATTCCTCATCAAAGGTGCGCCAACCGTCACGTTTGCCATTAACCACCAACTTGTGTTTAAGGGTGGGGCATTTTTCGGCGGCTAAATCAACCTGTGCTGCGGTATCGCCGTCGGCAGTACAAACAATAGCGCTAACGCCTGCCGAATTAAAGCGGTATTCGAAGTCGTGCTCTTGCAACTGATTAGTAGCAGGAATAACAACAGCGCCAAGCTTGTTTAAAGCCATTATACAAGGCCAGAACTGATAATGGCGCTTAAGAACAAGCATTACCCTGTCGCCCTTGCTTATACCCAAAGACTTAAAGTAGTTAGCGCATTGGTTGGATAACTTCTTTATATCCTTAAAGGTAAATCGGCGCTCGGCGCCATCCTTTGAAATATGTAGCATTGCAAGCTTTTCGGGTTCCTTTTGGGCTAAAGCATCCACCAAATCAAAAGCAAAGTTAAACTTTTCGGTATTTTTGAATTTAATCGAGGTAGGTGTGCCGTTTTCGTTTTCTTCTATATCGATATAGTTGCTGTAAATACGTTCGCTCTTATCCTTGCGAGCGCGATATGATACCTTACCGCTAATGGTCTTATCGGGTTCAAGCTCGGGAATAGGCTCGCCAGTGGGATTAAGAACAATTGCATAGAAGGTACAATCCTCACCACCAACAGCTATCATACCGTGGGGTGTGTTAGAGTCAAAATAAATACTGTCCCCGGGGCCTAAAATTTCGGTATGGTTACCCACTTGAACCTTTAAGTGACCCGAAATAATAAGGTCACATTCCTGACCTGAGTGGGTAGTAAGCTCAATCGCTTTGCTTTGTGCTTCTTCGCTAAAAGCACTTCTAACGTAAAGCGGTTCGGCAATTCTATTTTTAAAGGCCGACGCCAAGTTGTAATAGGTCATACCGTGAGCCTTTTCAATGCGTTGACCTTCGCCGCGGCGTGTTACAGTAAAGGATTTCAATTTAGGGCTATAACCTTCAATAATATCGGTAACGTCAACGTTAAAAGCATTTGCGCAACGGTAAATAAAGGCAAAGTGTAAGTCACTTTCACCCTTTTCGCAAGCTATATATTCCTCTTCGCTTACGCCTGTTTTTTGCGCCATTTCGGCAATGCTTAAATTTTCAATTTCGCGCAGTTCGCAAATACGACCCGCGATTTCCTTGATTTTAAAATCAAGTTCCTTCATTTTTTCCATAGTTTCCCTCCGTCTTTTTTGTGGGACGAAATAATAAAACCCGTCCCAAAGCTATGACTTTGAGACGAGCATTTAAAAAGACAAATACCCGCGGTACCACTCAAATTGCGGAAAAACCGCCACTCTTGGAATCTAACAATTCCTATGCCTTTACGCAGCAATCACGAAGGGGTTCTACTCGAATAATACTTTCTTCCCCTCAGCTCAAAAGTTACAGCACAAAACCCGTATAAATGACTTGCACCAACCGTCACTTCTCTGATACACAAAATTTTGCGCACTCTTCGTCAACGCTTTTAACCATTGTATTTTATCATAACATTTGAGAAATGTCAATATTTAAATATTTATATAATTATAGCTTATTTCTTTGAATTTTACCACTAATTGTCTTAGGTAAGCTGTCACGGAATTCAACTATTCTTGGATACTTATAAGGAGCAGTATGAGTTTTAACGTAGGTCTGAATTTCTTTCTTTAATTCATCACTCGGTACAGTACCGTCAACCAGCACGATACTTGCCTTAACCACCTGACCGCGAACTTCGTCCGGAGCGGCTGAAACACCACATTCCAAAACGTAAGGTAATTCCATAATAACGCTTTCGATTTCGAAAGGTCCAATACGGTAACCCGAAGACTTAATAACGTCATCAATACGGCTAACGTACCAGAAATATCCGTCCTCATCACGCCAAGCAGTATCGCCCGTGTGATACATTCCATCGTACCAAGCATCATTTGTCTTTTCGCTGTCACGGTAATATTCCTTAAAGAGTCCGCAAGGAATACTGTCATCAGTTCTTACAACAATTTCGCCAACTTCACCGTTTGCAACCGAGTTGCCTTCAGGGTCAACAATATCCACGTTATACTGGGGCGAAGCCTTACCCATAGCGCCAACCTTAGGCACGGTGCCGCAAAGGTTTGCAATGGTAAGGGTGGTTTCAGTCTGGCCAAAGCCTTCCATTATTTGAAGGCCTGTTGCCTCTTCAAACTGGCGGAAAACCTCAGGGTTTAAAGCCTCGCCTGCGGTTGTCATGTGCTTGATTGAAGACAAATCATACTTAGAAAGGTCGCCCTTTACGAGCATTCTAAGCATTGTAGGCGGTGCACAGAATGTGGTAATATTATACTTTGCAAACATCGGCAAAATTTCGTCTGCTTCAAACTTATCGAAGTCGTAAACGAATACTGCGCCTTCGCAAAGCCATTGGCCGTACAGCTTACCCCAAAGGGATTTACCCCAACCTGTATCCGAAATAGTAAGATGCAAGCCGTCACGCTCGCAGCAATGCCAATATTTAGCGGTGACAAAATGGCCTAATGCGTAAGTATGCTTATGAGCCGCCATTTTGGGATTACCGGTAGTGCCCGAAGTAAAGAACATAAGAGCAGTATCTTCACCTGCACAGGTGTTTTCTTCACGATAAAAATGGGTTGAAAAACGACCGTATTCACTATCAAAATCGTGCCAACCTTCACGAGAGCCGCCAACTAAGATAAGATTCTTAACACTTTCGCAGTTTTTAGCCGCTCTTTCGGCAATTTCGGCTGTGTCGCCATCGGCGGTACAAATAATTGCGCTAACGCTTGCGGCGTTATATCTATATTCAAAGTCGTGGTCTTTAAGCTGGTTTGTAGCGGGAATTGCCACCGCGCCAAGCTTGTGAAGAGCAATCATACTAAACCAGAATTGGTAATGGCGCTTGAGAACGAGCATTACCTTATCGCCCTTCTTTATACCCAAAGACGCAAAGTAGTTTGCGCATTGGTTAGAAGCGCGCTTAATATCCTTAAAGGTAAAGCGGCGTTCGGTTTTATTCTTGTCAATATGCAGCATTGCAAGCTTATCGGGATATTTATCGGCAATACCGTCAACAATATCAAAACCAAAGTTGAAAACATCGGTGTTTTTGAATTTAATATTCTGCAAAGCACCATTTTCGTCTTCGGTGGTTTCAACAAACTTTTCGCACACCAAGCTTTCCGACTTTTTAGCCGATGCAATACTCTTTCTAACGGTTTCTTCTTTAGTATCCTCGCCCGGTAGAACAACCGCACAGAAAACACAGTCCTCACCGTCAATTGCAATCATACCGTGAGGGATTGAACTGTTGTAATAAATGCTGTCGCCTTCGCGCAAAATTTCGGTATGCTCACCCACCTGCACCTTTAAAGAACCGCTTAAAATAAAATCGAATTCCTGACCGGAGTGGGTAGAAAGATGTATCGGTTTGTTTTGCTGTGAAGCCGAATATTCATATCTTACAAAGTAAGGCTCGGCAATCTTATCACGGAATTTCGGCGCTAGGTTAGTAATATCAATACCATCTTCCTTAGCGGTTTTTTGGCCCTTACCCTTGCGGGTTACGGTGTAGGTAGAAAGGCGCGCTGTACGGCCTTCCAAAAGTTCGGTAAGCTCAACGTCAAAAGCTAAAGCACACTTATGAATAAACGAAAAAGGAATATCCGCATTTGCGCTTTCAAATATTTTATATTGTTCTTCGCTAACTTCGGTTTTCTCTGCCATTTCGGCAATGGAAAAGCCCATAATTTCACGCATTTCCTTAATACGTGAAGCAATCTCCATTAGCTGTTCTTTTGCGGTGTTGGTAGGCATTTTAATACTCCCTTTCACAATAAAATCAAATAAAAAACACCCATCTCAAATTTCTTTGAGACGGGTGATAATAAACACTCGCGGTACCACTCAAATTGCAGTAAAACTGCCACTCTTGGAATCCAACAATTCCTATGCCTTTACGCAGCAATCACGGAAAAACTTACTTAAAAACTGTTCAGCCTTTCAGCTCAGAAGGGATGGGTTATAACGGAATACTCACTACTGACTTGCACCTACCGTCAGCTCTCTGAAAATAAGGTTTCCAAACCGTCTTCGTCAAAGCCTTTAATTGAATTATTTGCATTATAGCACTCGTATTTTTGTTTGTCAAGAATTTTGTTGATTTTATTTTTCAAAAAATATATAATTTGTTTATACTTTCAAAAAAGGTGGGTTATGCTTGAAATTAGGAATAAATTTTGAAGCCGTAAAAGGTTTGACGGATGCCGAATACATAAAAACCATTTCCGATTTGGGCTTTTCGGCAACCTTTACCGATATGACCCAAACTAAAAACGTTTTGGAAATTGCCGAACTTTGCCAAAGCCACGGCATTGTTTACGAAACCATACACGCGCCACTCATCAACGTTAACAGTATATGGCAAGACGGCATAAACGGTGACGAAGTTTTAAAAATTATAACCGACTGTGTTAATACCTGCTCTACGGCAAAAGTCCCTTATATTATAGTGCACTTAACCACAGGTTGTCTTCCGCCCGATATTTCGCCTGTCGGGTGTGAGCGCATTAAAAAACTTGTGGATTTTGCAGAGGAGAAAAATGTAAAAATTGCATTTGAAAATCTACGTGCGTTACCACATCTTGACTGGGCGATGAAGGAATTTAAAACCAGCGATACTGTTGGTTTTTGTTGGGATTTAGGCCACGAAAACTGCTTCACCCGTAAGGTAGACTTTTTATCCCTTTACGGCGACCAACTGATTTGCACACATATTCACGACAATTACAAACGCCGTTGGCAAGATAAACACATTCTTCCTTTCGACGGCAGGATAAATTATAAAAAAGCAGCTAAAAATCTTAAAAACACAAACTTTAACGGTACGCTTATGCTCGAAGTTTTTGCAGAAAACCACAGGCGTTACAACCGCCTTACCCCGCAGGAATTTCTACAAAAGGCATATTTTAGCATAAAAAAGTTTGATGATTTAATAAAGTAAATATTTAATGCGGTAAGGGCGTTTACTTCACCCTTACCGCATTTTTAATCTAGCTTGCCAAGCCGCCGTTTTTAACGTAATCAGCCAATAAATCACGTGCAAAAACATTGGGGTCATATTCCTCTACAACGGTTAAACCATTAGGCTTGTAATAAGCGGTAAAGGTGTCTACAATTATGTAATATTTGGCGTTAAGATCAATGTTTTGACGCACCTGCTCGCCATAATCGCCGTGGCAAATATAGTAATCTGAATTACTGGTTTCAAAGAACTTCAATTTTAGGTTTCGTCCACTAATTTCACACAAGGTTAGCTGGTTATCAAAGGGGAATAAGGACTGCAAATCACCATAGGTTACGTCGCCGTCCCACAGGTTGTAAGGGCTTCTAACCGAAGTAAAGCCGCCGCCCAAAACAATATCATATTTATCGCCCCAGGCTTTTACACCGGTTTCATAATATAAATCAGCTACAAGCTGGCGCATTTCATTGCCGCTTCTATACCTTACGTTATAGCCTAAAGCCTTTGTTGCAAAGCCTATTTTATCTTCATATTTTTGCATTAAGGTTTCTACAACAGGGTCGTCTTCAAGCTCTGCGTATTGGTATGTGGAAACAAGCTCCGCCACACGCACGTCACTGCTGTCGGTAGCGGTGTTTATAGCAACCTCAACGTGTGAAATTCCGCCCTTGTTGTCGCCACGGTTTTGCAAATGGTAAACGCCGTGTTGGTCCTTTAAAATATAGCTTTGATGGGTATGTCCTTCAAAGACTAAATCCACGTATCCATCCGAAAGGGAGCTGTCGTAAAAGGGGGATAATTGTCCGCTGCTTACGGGTGTGGTCTTGTCGGGATAGCTTTGTCCCACGCCATCATGCAAGAGATAAACAATAAAATCCGCACCATCTTTACGTAGCTTTTCAGACTCTTTTTTCACAAGCTCTGTTAATTCACTTCTAACTTTAAAATAAACCTCGTCGCACTTATCCACCGCAATGGAGGTATAACAATCACCGATAGCACCGATTATGCCAATTTGCAAGCCGTCGGCTTCAACAATTGTAGAAGGGGCACAATAATCGGCTAACTTATTGGTTTTGCGGTCGTAAATATTGATTGCAAGCAGCGGGAATTCGGCCTGTTTATCGTTATCGGCAATAAATTCCTCGCCCCAGTCAAATTCGTGGTTGCCAATTGCCATAGCCGAGAAATCAAGCTCATTCATCCAATCGGTCATAATAAGACCCTTGGTCAAATTTGATTCCGCACTGCCCTGCCACATATCACCCGTGGAAAGAAAAATTGCGTTTTCGTCGTTTTCGCGTGCAGTTTTAAGATATGTAGTTAACTCATCCACACCTATATTAGTGTCCGCATCGGCAAATTTACCGTGCAAATCGTTAATATTGTAAAAATCAAAATAAACAAAAACCGAGCTATAGCACTTATCACAAACGCCGTTATTATCGCTGTCCTTATGCTTTTTACACTGGCCGTCATCAGCACAACCGCAAAGCAATAAAAGGATTGTTGCCAACAATAAAATACTGATTTTTTTGATTTTAAGCATCATTTTTACTTCCTTTATATTTAGGTGTTAACAAGCATTGCATCTATCAAAATATTATACCATTGCGACACAGGAATAACAAGGCTTAATTTTTTAACATTATTTTAATTTTCCGCACAAAAACAACTTGCTTTTAATCTATATATATGCTATTATATATAAGTAAAATTTTGCGCTGATTTTTAAGCGCATTTTGTGTGGCCACTTTTAACACCAAAATCTTCGCCGCACAACAGAAAGAGAGTATTATATGAACAGAAGCTTTCGCCTATCCACAGCGCTTGACGTGGATGACCTTCTGCTTGAATGCGTACCCTACGCTATAAAACTGGCTAACGAAAAATATAAGTTTGACCCACCCTTATCCATACACGAGGTTAACCGCTGGGGCAAAACAGGCACCCGTTCTGACGTTATTTTTGAATTTATGGACAAGCCTGAATTTTTCCACAATCAGCCGGTTATTAACGGCGCACACGAATTTGTGCGAAAATTGTCGCAAAAAACCGAAATTTTCGTAACCACTGCGGTATGGCCCGAATATATGACCCTGCGTTTTCAACGCATTTTAGAAGAATTTCCCGAAATTCGCAAGGACCATATTCTGATAGGCTCCCGCAAGGACTTGATTGACGTTGATATTTTATTTGACGACGGTTTGCACAACGTGTTAAATTCCAACGCGGCCTACCCCATTCTTATGCGCCGCCCCTGGAACAGCGAAGCCACAGGCATTTTAGCAGTTAACAACTATGATGAATTTTTAAAACTTATTGATATTATCGCAGACAGCTACAGCACCAAACCCGAACAGCTTGAGCTGAATCAGCCCAGCATTATTGTTTTGGTTGGTCCTTCGGGCAGCGGCAAGAACGAAATTGCAAACGCACTTTTAAACCAAACCGACTGCTTTGAAAAGCTTTTAAGCTACACCACCGATAAGATGGCCTGTCAAAACAAAGTGGACAGCTACCACTACGTAACGGCGGAAGATTTTCGTGCTATGGCCGACCGTGGCGATTTTTTTGAAACCACAAACTACGCGCACAACGCATACGGAACCCGAAAAGTCGACGTTGAGCAAATTTTAAATAACAACAAGCACGTTTTAACCGTTATGGATATTTGCGGCGCTATGTCGCTTAAAACCCATTTTCAAAACGTTATAACCGTTTACGTTAACCGTGACAAGAAGGAGCTTATAACCTCTATTCTTGAAAAAAAATGCTCTACCGAAGAAAAAACAAACCGCCTTATGGCAATCGGCACCGAAATGCGCAACGCCGAGGTTTGTGATTACACCATTAAATTTGAAAATTGCGAGCAAGCCGTTGCGGCAATTCGCAACAAGCTTAACATTTAACACCAAAGGAGAAGGTTTATATGTCTGTAAGTTTACAAAAAGCCTCTTTTGGTAAGCGAATAATTTCCTCAATTTTCGATGGTATTCTAATGAGCATTTTAGCCGTTGGTTTGGCAGCACTGCTTTCCTTGGCGCTTGGGTATAACGATTATATGAATAACGTTAACGATACCTACGCTCAATACGAAGCGGAATACGGTGTTGAATTTCAGATAACCTCTAAGGAATATGAAGCCTTAAGTGATGCACAAAAAGAAAATTACAACACCGCCTACAACGCGCTTATTAAGGATGAGTCGGTACTGTATAACTACAATATGCTCATAAACCTTACAATGCTTATTTTAACCTTTAGCGTACTAATAAGCGTTGTTGTTATTGAATTTGTGGTGCCATTGCTTTTTGGCAACGGTCAAACCCTTGGCAAAAAGATTTTTTCCATTGCTTTAATGCACACCGATGGCATAAAGGTGAAAAACGTTCAGCTCTTCGCCCGCGCCATTTTAGGAAAATTTGCCATTGAAATTATGATACCGCTTACCATTATTTTAATGATATTCTTTAACTCTATCGGTCTTTTAGGCGTTTTAATCTTGGCAGCAATTTTAATTATTGAAGCCATTTGCCTTATTTCAACCCACACCAATTCGGCCTTGCACGATTTATTAGCAAACACCGTTGCAGTAGATATAACAAGCCAGCGCATTTTTGAAACAAGTGAAGATTTGATTGCTTACACAAAGGCGGTTCATGCCGAGCAGGTTTCAAAAACGCCTTATTAACTTTGGTAAACTAAAAGTTTAATATATTATTTTCATTTGAGAGGAATTTGATATGAAAGTTGTATTGCAAAATCTCACAAAAATTTTTCCCAGCCGCGACAAGAAGTCAGGCAAAGAAGTTGTAGCCGTTAACGATTTCACATTTGAAATTCCCGACGGTCAGCTTGTTGGTCTTTTGGGCCCTTCGGGCTGCGGAAAAAGCACCACGCTGTATATGATTAGCGGGTTACAAAAGCCCACTAGCGGTAAAATTTTCTTTGGTGATGACGACGTTACCGAACTCTCCACAGAAAACCGCGGTATTGGTTTGGTTTTCCAAAACTATGCTTTGTACCCTCATATGACAGTTCTCCAAAACATCCTGTTCCCGCTTCAAAACCTTACAGGTAAGGACAAGCTCACAAAACAGGAAATGCTCGACCGTGCTTACACATCCGCAAAGCTTGTTCAAATTGAAGAGCTTATGGACAGAAAGCCCAGCGAGTTATCAGGTGGTCAGCAACAGCGTGTAGCTATTGCCCGTGCACTTGTAAAAATGCCGAGAGTTCTCTTACTTGACGAACCGCTCTCCAACTTGGATGCACGTCTTCGCTTACAAACCCGTGAAGAAATTCGCCGCATTCAAAAGGAAACCGGCATTACCACCGTTTTCGTTACGCACGACCAGGAAGAAGCTATGTCTATTTCCGACGTTATCGTAGTAATGAAGCTTGGTATTTTACAACAAATCGGCAAACCTCAAGAAGTTTATGACGATCCTCACAACCTTTTCGTTGCCACATTCTTGGGCACACCTCCCATTAACGTGCTTGAAGGTAAGGTTGAAGGCGGCAAGGTATACATTGGCGAGCAGGCCGTTCTTGAAGTAGGCGGCGTTGAAGACCAAGAAGTATTTATCGGTATCCGCCCCGAAGGTATTGAGCCTAGTGCTAACGGCACATTTGAATGTAAGCTTTCCAACGTTGAAGTTATGGGTAGAGATGCAAGCGTTGTTTCCAAGCACGAAGCATCCGTTAACCCCGTTGTTCGCGCTATTATCAGCTCCGACATTAAGGTAGACCCCGCAGCCGAAACCGTTAAATACAACATTAAGCCTCACAAATTCTTCCTCTTCAATAAAGAAACCGAAGAACGTATCTATTTCGAGGTGAAGTAAAATGGTTGAAAATAAAAACTCGTGGAAAGCCTGGCTTTATCTTTCCCCTGCTCTTCTTCTTTTACTTGTCTTTACCGTTTGGCCGATTTTTAACACACTCCGTATGGCGTTTCTTAACGGCTATGGTAATATGGCGGCCATTGGCGGCGCCACCTTCCAATTTGGTATTGACAACTTCCTTAAGGTTATAGAGTATAAGGAATTTTTACAGTGCTTACAAAACACAGCCATTTTGTGCGTGGCTACCGTTCCGATTTCTACCGCACTCGCTTTACTTATTGCAGTAGCGCTTAACTCTATTAAGCCCTTGCAAAAAACCTTGCAAACCATATTCTTTTTACCCTACGTAACTAACTCTATCGCTATCGGTATGGTATTTGCTGCTATGTTTAATATCGTTGGCTTAAAGCAAGGCAACTCCGTAGCAGATACTTGGGGTATTATCAATAACGTTATTCAGTTCTTCGGTGGCGAACCTATTAACTGGATCAACGCAGGCTCAACCTACGCCGCAAATATTACTGTTATGATCATCTACATTGTTTGGAACGCACTTCCCTTTAAGATTTTGATTTTATTGGGCGGTCTTCAAGGCATTAACAAGCAGTATTATGATGCCGCTAAGGTTGACGGCACACCCAAAAGACGTGTACTTACCAGAATTACCATTCCGCTATTATCCCCCATGCTTGCCTACGTAATTATTACAGGCTTTATCGGCGGCTTTAAGGAATATTCAAGCATTATCGGTATTTTTGGCGATAAAATGGGCCCCGCTGACGATGCCGGACGCCTTAACACAATGGTTGGCTTCGTTTATGACGCATTGGAACGTGACCGTCAAGGTCGTGCCAGCGCCGCAGCATTAATTCTTTTCGCGATTATTCTTGTTGTAACCTTAATCAACAATAAGGTTATCAAGAAACGCGTTCACTATTAAGAAAGGGGGACTGCTTTATGGCTAAAAAAACAACTGACGTTATGCAAGCAAGAGATATTCAAAGATTATCCTTTGGTCAAAAGGTAATGCGCGTTTTTTCTAAATCCGGCACCTACGTTTTCTTGCTTATTATGGCACTTATCGTGCTTTTCCCCTTCTATTGGATGATTATTTCGTCCCTTAAAACCTTGGCTGAATACCGCCAAGCTGTTCCAACCTTCTGGCCGCGACAGATAATGTTCAGCAACTATGCTGAAGCTTTTACAACTGCCCGCCTTGGTGATTTGTTTGTACACACCCTTATCGTTGGTGTTGTTTCTACCATCATAAGCCTTGTTATTACAGTGCTAACAGCTTTTGCCTTTGCCCGTATAGAATTTAAGGGCAAGGAAGCCTTGTTTGGACTTTTACTTGCTACCATGATGATTCCCGGTGAGCTTTTCACCATCACAAACTACATCACCGTTAACCAATTAAATTGGATGCACACCTACGCTGCATTGATTGTTCCCTTCTTGGTAAGCGTATTCTACATTTACCTATTAAGACAAAACTTTATG
>JAFVTJ010000088.1 GCA_017503305.1 Clostridia bacterium | reverse complement strand
GGTAATTGTGAAATGTCGGGCATTGTTTTTCCACATTCCCACTGAGATACTGCACGAGAACTTATACTTAAATATTCGGCTAATTGTTCTTGTGTAATATCATTTTCTTTTCGTAATTTTTTAATTTTTAAACCGATTTGCATAATAACACCTCAAAAATGAATTCAAAGTACTTTGTAATTGTATTATATCTATTGCAAAAAATTATTTCAACAAATTAACTATTTACATTAATCAAAGCAACGCTTTGAAAAAACATAAAATATAACTGTTGAATAATACAGTTGTTTTAATATATATACAGGTTTCAATATTTGCTATATCTGAATCTCTCAGGGTTTGATTGTGCGGTGTTTAAATTTTTATTGCAATTATATTAGCTGTGTGATACAATAAATTTATGAAAGGGAGGGTTTTTATGAAAAAAATTATTGCATTGGCATTGTGTACGATTCTTTTTATGGTAATGCTTTGCGGTTGTGGTGCTTCGACCGCTAATGATGAATTGACTTTCAAAGATTCGGAAAGTATTTCTGATGAGAATTTGCAAACCGATGTTGTTGATTCGCGCAAGCTAATTAAAGAGATTTCTTTGTCGGTTGAAACTAAGGATTATGATAATTATATTGCGGGTATTCGCGATACTGTTGCTTCAAGCGGTGGTTACATAGAATCCTCTAACGAATCTAACTACTCTGAATTAAGAGGTTTTACTGCAACTATTAGAATTCCGGTTGGAAAAACCGATAGTTTTACGAAATTCGCTTCAAACAATGTTACGGTTATTGAAAAAAGCGAAAGTGTAGATGACGTAACCGAGAAGTATGTTGATATTGAAGCAAGAATTAAGGTTTATAAAGCCGAAGAGGAAAGCCTGATTGAAATTATGAAACAGGCAGACAACATCACGGATTTGCTTTCGGTTAAAGAACAACTTGCTGAAGTAAGAGCGCAGATTGAGTCTTATACTGCACAGTTGAAAAGTTTGGAAAATAAAACCGCTTATAGCACAATATCATTAAACGTTGATGAAGTAGAGCGTGAAGTTGAAAGCGAAGGATATTGGAGCAAGGTTTGGAATAATATAATTGAGGGATTTAAAAACGTTGGCAAATTTATAACATCGTTATTCTCATTTGTATTATCGACTATTCCTTATTTTATTCTTATTGCGATTATTGGCATAATTGTGCTTTGTATTATACGCTTTTTTAAAAAGAAGAAAAAATCAGATAAGAAGTAAAGTATAGTTAAAGGACTTGGGATTCCCCAAGTCCTTTTTGTTATGTTGTAGTTAATTCGTGTTCTTTTTCGGTTTCTAAAGAGTTGGTTTTTTTAGCACTAATTTTATTTGCAATAAACACAGGCAAATACATTAAGCCCACAACCAACGGTAATAAAATGGGGAAGCCCCAAAGGTGACTGCCTAAAAGCTTTTCAAAAAGCTCTAGCGGGTTGCCCGTGTCGGGCTCCATTAGGAACATAAAGTTAGTATCCCACAATAAATTTAAAAAATAAATGGGTATGGCAAGTAATATAAGCAGGCCGATACTTTTTGGCATATCACTAAATTTAAGCCTTAATTGACCGCTTGTAATCAGTAGCAAGGGGTACATAACAAGAAGTGCGTGGACGATGAAGCTATGTAGGTGGAAGAAGTTTAAAAAAGGCACTTCGGTCCAGTTGGGGAATAAAAGTGCTAGCATAGCACCGGGGATACAGAAAAAGTAAAGAAAAGCGCGTACCGTTTTTGTGGGTTTAAAAATATCAAACGCGATAAGCAAAATATTTATTCCACACAAATGGAAGGGAAGATAGCCTACCCCAAATTCACCTACAATTGCCACTACAATATTTTTTAGCATTTCTTGTGCTATTACTGCAATGCCGACTGTTTTAAAGATTATGTTTTGGCTTTTTTCATTAAGCCCCCTACAAATTTTGCAAAGCAAAACGCTCACGGCAATAATTGCCAAAAGCCAAAGTAAATGGGTTAAATCAAAGGTTTTAAAGCCTAAGCCTTCGGGTATAGAGTCCTGCGTTTTAAAAAACATAAACATCACCTACGCACATTTTAGCATAATTTGTCGAACTTGTCATTATTTTTTTAAAATTTAGTTTATAAAGAAAAAGCGGTTAGCGTAAAAGCTAACCACTTTTTTAAAAAATGATAGGTACTGGTTTAGGAAGTATATAAAACTCTCCTCGCATGGTAAAAGCTTTAGCCTATTAGTAAAACAATGCCAAGTGTTATAAGCTCGGCAGCGGCGAGAATGCAGGTGGTAAAGTAAAGCTTTTTGTAGATACCTTTTGCTTTTATGCCTAAAATTAAGGTAAGCACTAATATCGCAAAGGGTACTACTGCGAAAAGAAGGGTAATAAATACTTTAGCAACTATTTCGGTAAAATCATCGTTAAAGAAAATACCGTAGTCATCTTCGTAATATTTTGCGCGAGCTTCTTCAATTTGTTGTAAAAGCGCGGGGTCTGTCACTTTAAAGGCAGCACCTTCGTAGTCGTAAGTGTCAAATTCTTCGGGGTCTATACCAAATTCGGCATAGTCAACGTAGCAGTATTCGTCCCCGGTGTAGAAAAGGGTACCCTTGTCTACGTACATTTCAAATTTATCGGATTTGGCCGAAACGTAAAAAGGTTCGTTCATTCCCATAAGGCTAGGGGTTATTTCACAGGGCTCACCTTTTAGAAGGTTTAAATCGGCTTCAACCACGATTTCTTCTCTATCCCAGGATTCATCGGCAAGTTGGAAAATGATATAAAGCTTTTCAGTGTCACTTTCGTTAAGACGATTAAATTCCTTTATATAATCATCTCTAAGATATGTAGCCGATATGTTGGAGCCATCTTTGAAGTAGAGTTCTACTTCAAGCATTTCACCGTTTTCGCTTGAAAGAATATAGGTATCATCAACGTCGGATTGAGAATTGCTAAATTCGGTTTCGTTATCGATATCCAGGTAGGTTGTGATACTGATAGTGCTGGAATTAAAGCGAGAGTAGGGTATATCATCTACGTAAAGCTTTTTATAATCTTCAGAAAAGGTTATAACGTAGTTGGGATTTAAGGGTAGCTTGTCATTAAGGTTAATCTCTTCTATGGCAAAAGTGTTAAAGCTAAAGCAAGAAAGTAAAACTAAAACTGCAATAAAAATTGATAATGTTTTTTTCATTTTTCTTTCCTCCTTATGCCAAATTAAGCTTGCGCTCAAGCATCCAATGCTCAAAGGTGTAAAGCAATGCACAAACCGATGCGACAAACAGTAATACTATGAGGGCTATTAAAATTAAAATAATACTTGCCATATTATCGGGTTGTTTGTCTATAAAGTCTATAACGGTTGTTGAACCGAATAAATAAAGCATTTGAATAACGAAAGAAAGAAGACCGTTTGCACCGTAATAAATACCAACGGCGGTTATTATCTTTGCTCTTTTGGTAATTGTGGAAGCAAAGGTTATGCAAGCGTAAGTGAAAAGGATATTAAAGAGTGAAACCAAAACAGATATTAAAATAATTTCAATAATGAATACTACAAAATCCCATTTAAGCTCTTTAAAGAATACCTTAACACCCGCCACAACGGCATCCCAAACCTCTTTTGTGAAGATCTCTTCCGCAAAGGCAATGCCAAGCATTAAGCATATATTTACGATTATTGTAAATGTGGTTGCAAATTGGGTGACAAAGCCCATTATAAGCTTTGAATTAAGGTGTAGGGTGCGTTTTACGGGCAGGGTAAAGGTGAGGTAGCCCGCATCGGTAAAGAAGTTTTGATAAAACCTCACATATATCATAATTATGGTTAAAATGCTAAATGCGCTAAGCGCCAGAATGGCAAGTATAAGCACGAGCCAGGCCGTTACAAGAAGCACGGCAGGGGGCTGAATTGTTACCGCTTCGGAAGAGGAATCCTTTATTATTTCTAAGCAAAAACCGCCTAAGGTTGAAATGGCGGTGCTTGTTAAGGCTGCAATCCACCAAAATTTAAAAACCGATCTAAAATCGTATTTGAGTAATTTTCTTAGCATCTGAATACCTCCCTAAAGAGCTGGTCAAGCGACTTGCCGTTTTCGTTTCTGGCTTCTTCGGCGTTGCCGGACATTAATATAGTACCGCCAAAGCTTAAGAAAACAAAATCATCCAATACCTGTTCAACGTCGCTTATAAGGTGGGTGGTGATAATTATTGAAGCATCGGGGTTGTAGTTGCTTACAATAGTGCTTAAAATGTATTCACGTGCGGCAGGGTCAACACCGGCAATCGGTTCATCCAAAAGGTAGAGCTTGGCATCTCTTGACATAACAAGAATAAGCTGAACCTTTTCTTTTGTGCCCTTTGAAAGAGATTTTAGCTTAGAATTTGTGTTTATACCTAAATCCTTCATAAGTGCAACTGCACGGATAGGGTCGAAATCTTCATAAAATTCGCTGAAATAATCCACAAGCTGCGAAACGCGCATCCAAGAGTTAAAGTATGTACGCTCTGGTAGGTAGGATATAATTGCATTTGTTTTTTCGCTAATGGGCATACCGTCTACCAAAATTTCGCCCGAATCGGGTTGCAAAAGACCGGAAACAAGCTTAATAAGGGTTGATTTACCGCAACCATTAGGACCAAGGAGGCCTACAATTTTACCCGCAGGAATGGTAAGATTCAAGCCGTCAAGCACGGGATGATTCTTTTTATAGGACTTGGTAAGGTTTTTACATTCAAGAATATTCATTCCATTTTCTCTCCTATCATAGTGATAATTTCGTTTTTGGGCATTGATAATTTTTGAATTTTTTCAACAAATTCATCAACGGCAAGCTGGGCTTGCTTTTGGCGGCAGTCTTCAATAATGGTGGTGTCTTCAGTTACATAGCGCCCAGCCGTGCTTTTGGATACAATAAGGCCGTTGTTTTCAAGCTCGGAAAAGGCGTGTTGTACTGTATTGGGATTTACTGCAGCTTCTAAAGCCAACTGACGAACTGAGGGGATTTGTGCGCCCGGTTTATATTCGCCCGATATTACCGAAATGGTAATGCGTTCGGCAATTTGAATGTATACGGGTCTTGCGGAAGAAAAGCTCCAAGCCATAAATTACCTCCTTGCTCCGTTGTACTATCTTCATAATACAACTAGAACTTCCTTTTGTCAATATATTTTTACAAATATACGCGAAGCAGCAGCTTCGCGTTTTAGAGTTAATAGGTGTATTCGGGTTCTTTGATTTTCTTAACCTTAAATTGGTTAACTGCGTATTTGTTTATATCGGCGGTAAGCTTTTTAGATTCTTCATCGCCTTTTTTGTTAAATTCATCATCTTTAAGAAGGTGTCTGATTTGCATATCCATATTTTCAAGGTAATATTCGTCGTCTTTGATATCCTTCTTAATAACGAGCAAGCAACCTGCATCGTCCTTTTTGGTGATTACCTTAATTTCACCATTAGCCATTTTGTTGATATCCTTAAAATAGTCGTGCTCATAGCCTGTGCCTTCTGCACCGATTACCTGTGCGAGAGCATCCTTAGGTTCGGCGTGATCATGGCCTTCGTGGTCTTCTTTTTCGGTTTCCTTTATATCGTTAAACTTATTGTAAACTTCTTCAAAGGTCTTTTTGCCGTTTTTAATGTCTTCGGCATAAGCTTCAAATTCTTTAATAGTTTTCTTAAGGTCTTTGCCGGTATCTTTAGAATGGTTATATTCTAAAATGTCGGCAATTATAAAGTCTTTATAAAGCTTTTCCTCTACGTCCTTAGCAGGAATTTCCTTTTCGCCCTTTTCGCCGTAAATGTGTTCAAAATAAACGGGGGCGTAATATTCATCAAGCATGTATTGTGTAAAGGTTTCCAAGGAAACGCCGTTGGGAGCAAAAAGCTCGGAATAACCGTAAGAGGTCCAATACATTGAAACGTAGTAGTCGTTTGCGGTCTTGTATTCGTCACTCATTTCGATTTTCTTTTCTTGGCAAAGGGTTTTGTAGTAAGCGTTTTTCTTTAAAGCGTCAATAGCGGTATCTTTAACCCATTCTTCAAACTTTTTGTCGTCAATTTTTTGCTTAGTGTAGTCAATTTCTTGTTGTGCTTCCTCTTCAGAAAGGGTTAAAGCAACCTCTTGTTGACCTTGCAAGTATGCATTAATAAAAGCACACATATAGTATGCGGATGTAAATTCGCAATCGTTGATTGTTACTGCAATTTCACCTTTTTTGTGGCATGCTGTAAGAGAAAGTGCCATAAGGCAAATTAAAAGTAATGCTGTGAGTTTTTTAAGAAGTTTCATTTTTAGTCCTCCGGATGTTTAACATTATTAACTTAATTATATAACAAAATTGTCGTAATGTCTACTAAAATTTTTATTATAATGCAGAATCGAGCTCTTTTATAAAATCAAGCATTTTTTGATTCTTTAAAAGTCTTATAGAATATACCGGCTTTTCGGTTGCGTTAAGGGTAAATCTTGGTCCAAAGCAAGCTGAAAGCTTGGCCATAGCCTCGGGTAAAATTGAGGTTATGCGAAGAATAACGTTGTTACCCTTGGCGCTGATTTCGGTAATATTTGCCGATAAAGCCTTACTGCGAAGCAGGGCAATATCAATAAGACCTGTAACGGCTTTTGGTGGTTCACCGAAGCGGTCGCACAATTCGTCTAATACGTCACTTGCGTCATCATTGGTTCTAATGGCGGCAATACGCTTGTAAATGCCAAGGCGAGCGGGGAGTGAAGCAATATAGCTTTCGGGGATGTGCGCCGAAACGTTAAGGTCAACCGTACAAGGTAATTCTTCGGGAATATCCACGCCGTTTTCTTCGTTTATGGCTTCGGATAAGAGCTTTAGGTACATATCGTAGCCTACCGATTCCATATTACCGTGTTGTTCGCCGCCTAAAATACTGCCCGCACCCCTTATTTCAAGGTCGCGCATGGCAATTTTAAAGCCGGAGCCGAATTCGGTAAATTCGCGTATTGCTTCAAGCCTTTTTGAAGCAACGTCGGATAGTTGCTTGTTTTGTGTAAAGCAAAAATAAGCGTAAGCACGTCGGGGTGAACGACCAACACGACCGCGAAGCTGATGCAACTGCGAAAGTCCCATTTTGTCGGCCTCTTCAATAATAAGGGTGTTGGCGTTGGGCACGTCTACGCCCGTTTCAATAATGGTGGTGCAAACCAGCACGTCAATTTCGTGCTCTAGTAACTGTTGCAAAACGCGAGAAAGCTCTTGCTCGGTCATTTCGCCGTGAGCTACGCCGAAATTAACATCTGGTAGCTTTTGCTTAAGCTTTAATGCGGTGCGTTCTATAGTATCAACACGGTTGTGAAGATAATAAACCTGCCCGCCACGGCGAATTTCTTTGTTTATAGCATCGGTGATAAGACCTAAGTTATATTCGAGCACATAGGTCTGCACGGGATGTCGGTCGCCGGGTGCTTCGTCTAGCGACGACATATCACGTAGACCGCTCATCGCCATATTGAGAGTACGTGGAATAGGTGTTGCCGAAAGGGTGAGAATATCAACCTTTGGGTATTCTTCCTTTAGTTTTTCCTTTTGAGCC
>JAFVTJ010000087.1 GCA_017503305.1 Clostridia bacterium | reverse complement strand
GTTAGATTTAACTTCGGAATAAGATTTATTTTTGTAGTCACTTTTTATGATTTCGGTAGTAATAATATCTTTCTCTATTGGCATTTTAGTTTATTCCTCTACTAATGTGTACCATTCGCGAAGCTTAGTGTCTTCCCAACCGTTTGTACCTTTGCGGTAGTGGATGGTAACCTTGCTTTCGCCGAAAGGTTTCTTTCCAATTTCGGAGGGAGCGTCACCCTCGAAATAGGCATTTTCAACACCTGTGTTAAAGGTCCATTCGCCAAGCTTTTTGACAGATGCAGGGAAGGTTACTTCCTTTAGTGTGCCGTCATTCCAAAAACACGCATAAGCACCAACGGATTCCAGTCCGTCTTCAAAGGTTAATTTTGTTAAAGAATTACCATAGAACATTTCCATATCCCAAGCTGTAAAGGTTTTGGGAATATGAAGTTCTTTAAGACTTTTGCAACCCGAAAAAGCGGCATCGGCGCCATTTTTTAGATTGGGGGATAATTTTAAGTTTTCAAGCTTTGGACAATTTAAAAAAGGTTCGTCTATCAAGGTTTCAACGCCGTTACCCATATCTATTGTATGTAGGTTTTCACATTTATAAAAGGCACGATTCCAAATAGTTGTTACACTATCAGGAATAACAACCGATTCAATATCGGTTTCGGCGAAGGCGCAAATATTTATGCTAACAACGGTGCAGTCGTCAATTTTTTCGGGGATTATAACGTCCTTGCGTGTGCCGATGTATTTTTCAATCGTAGCTTGACCGTCGCTGGCTTTATATTCAAAATCGGAAGCGGGGCTTACGGTTGTGGTGTTGGTATTTTTGCAACTGCAAAGTACAAACATAAAGCAAAAAACCAACAATAATGATAATACTTTTTTCATAAAAATCAACTCCTTACAGTCATTATATAAAAAACGGTAGTTTAATGCAATAAGTATTTCACAAAGCGCTCTAGGAATTGTTAAAATGTGTATAAATGCAAGAATGCTTGATTTTAAGTTGGGTTTGTGCTACAATTTGTGGGTAAAATAATGTCGGGAAGAGATGAATTATGCAACTTGTTTTATTAACTGCCCTAGGGGTTGGAATGTCTACCATATTTGGCTCGGCTTTGGGCTTTATTTTCAAAAAAATATCCCACAAATTTTCGGATATTATTCTCGCCTTTGCGGCAGGTGTTATGCTCGCGGCGGCGGTGCTCGGTCTTATTTTGCCGTCGGTTGAATATGGCGGAAAATATGGGCTTATAATCACAATTGCCGGTATTTTCATAGGTGCTTTTTGCCTTAACCTTATTGACAAACTGGTACCTCACCTACATACATTGGTAGGGGCGGACGGTGAAGAACACAACAACCGCAATTTGTCTAAGGCGCTTCTTTTTGTAACCGCTATTGCTATTCACAATCTGCCTGAGGGTATTGCCGCAGGTGTTGGCTTTGGCTCGGGCGATACGGGAAGTGCGCTTGTTATTGCGGGCGGTATAGCGCTTCAAAACATACCCGAAGGTATGATTATCATAGGACCTATGCTCTCAGCCGGAATTTCGCCTAAGAAGACCTTTATTTGCGCCATTATAACAGGTCTTACCGAGGTTTTAGGCACACTTTTAGGTTACTTTGCAGTAAGTGTTGCAACCGTAATTTTGCCATTTGGTTTGGCATTTGCGGGCGGAACAATGCTTTACGTTGTAAGTGACGAAATGTTCCTTGAAACTCACTCTCACGGCAGTGAACGTGGTGCCACCTACGCTTTGCTTGTGGGATTTTGCGTGATGCTTGTAACCGACGTTTTGTTGGGTTAAATCAAACTAAAGGCCGATAGATTTTAAATAATCTGTCGGCTTTTAAAATTTGTTTATTTTTTGCGTAAAAACGGGCAAACCAAAAAGGACGGCTTTTGTTGACATTTTAAGGCCTTTTTGGTACAATGATTATGAATGAATGGCAAAATCATCCTAATTTGAAAGGCGGATTTTAAGTTATGAAAAATTTTAGCAATTATAAGGACTACAGTCTTAAAGAAAATTTGCATTTTGAATCAAAGGTAGTGCATGGCGCTTTAGGATGCGAACCCTTGACGGGCGCTGTTAGTATGCCTATTTTTCAGTCGGCAACCTTCCGCCATCCTGAGCTTGGTAATTCTACAGGTTTCGACTACAGTCGCCTTGAAAATCCCACCCGTCAAGAATTGGAGCGCACAATGGCTATTTTAGAAGGCGGCGTAAAGGGCTTTGCTTTTTCAAGCGGACAAGCTGCAAATATGGCCGTTTTCTCCCTTTTGGACGTTGGCGACCACGTTGTTATGTCGGATGATATTTACGGCGGTACTTCACGTATAATTAACGATATTTTTGGCAAATACGGCATTACACACACCTGTGTTGATATGTCTGATTTAGATGCCGTTAAAGCGGCCATTACCCCCAATACCAAAATGCTTTTTGTTGAAACACCCACCAACCCCTGTATGAAGGTGGCCGATATTGCCGCAATTTCCGAAATTGCGAAATCTATTGGCGCTTTAACCGTAGTAGACAACACCTTTTTAACACCTTGCTATCAGCAACCGTTAAAGCTTGGCGCTGATATTGTTACCCACAGCTCTACAAAGTATTTGGGCGGTCATAACGACACCATTTCGGGTATAGTGGTTATTAAGGATAACGAAGAAATCGTAAATAAGGTTCGTGTTCACATAAAATCTCACGGTAGCCAGTTATCGCCTATGGATTCCTGGCTTGTGCTTCGCGGTATTAAGACCCTTGCTATTCGTATGGACAAGCATAGCGAAAATGCCTACAAGGTGGCACATTGGCTTCGTACACAAGAAAAGGTTAAAAAGGTTTACTACGTAGGCTTCGAAGACCACAGAGATTACGAAATCACTAAAAAGCAAACCACAGGCTTTGGCGGTATGATTTCGTTTTCGGTGGATGAATTTGCAACCGTTAAAAAGATTTTAAAGAACGTGGATTTGGTTATGTTTGCCGAAAGTCTTGGCGGCACCGAAACACTTATAACCTACCCCACAACCCAAACTCACGAAGATACCCCGCAGGAAATGAAGGATGCTTTGGGTATTGATGATTGCTTCCTTCGTCTATCGGTTGGTATTGAAAATGCGGACGACATAATCAACGACCTTGATAGAGCAATGAATGGTTAAAGGATATTATAATGAGATTTACTAAAATGCAGGCATTTGGCAACGATTACGTTTATATCGATGCCATAAATCAAAAATTGCCCGATTTACCAAAGCTTGCGCGCTTTGTAAGTGATAGGCATTTTGCTATCGGTTCTGACGGAATGGTGCTTATTTGCCCTTCAGACGTTGCCGATTTTCGTATGAGAATGTTTAACCCCGACGGTAGCGAGGGTGAAATGTGCGGTAATGCGCTTCGCAGTGTGGGTAAATACGTTTACGACCACGCGCTTACTGACAAGACTGAGATTTTTATCGAAACCTTAGGCGGAATTAAGCATTTGTGGTTAACTGTTGAAGACCGCGAGGCTACCGACGGCGAAAAAGAAATGCCTTATAAAAACCGCGGTTTTGTTAGCAATATTCGTGCTAATATCGGCAAACCGATACTTGATACTTCTCTTATCCCGGTTAATACCGATTTAAAGGAATTTATCAAGCAGCCTGTTACTGTTTTGGATAAAACCTTTAACATTACGGCGGTTTCTTGGGGTAATCCGCATACTGCAATGTTTGTGGATACGCTCGATTTTGACGTGCATAAATACGGAAAAGAAATTGAATATAAAACCGATTTATTCGTTAATAAAACCAACGTTACCTTTGCGCAGATTGTTAATAGAAACTATATTAAAATTCGCGAATGGGAGCGCGGCACGGGTGAGACTATCGGTTGTGGCACAGGTTGCGCTACCGCTGTTGTGGCGGGCGTCTTAACAGGCAGATGTGACCGCACCGTTACGGTTGAGCAAATCGGCGGACCGCTACTTATTGAATGGGACGAAAAAAGTGGCGAAATGTTTATGACAGGGCCTAGCCATAACGTTTTTGAAGGCGATATTGATATAACTGCTTTAGGAGAATAAAATGAAGCTTTCACAAATTTTAGAAAATACCGAATATACACTCTTACAGGGTGGTTTAGACAAAGAAATAACCGATATTATTTACGATTCACGCAAGCTGTCAAAGGCTTGCGTATTCGTATGTATGGTGGGTGCCGTGGTTGACGGTCACAGCTTTATACCCGATGCTATCGAAAAGGGCGCTACTGCTATTGTGGTTGAGCGTGAGGTTGAAAACATACCTAAAAATATAACCGTTGTTAAGGTGGCGTCTTCGCGCAAGGCGTTAGCTTTAATGTCGGCGGCGTTTTTCGGTTATCCCGCAAGCGAGCTTGTAACAATAGGTCTTACCGGCACAAAGGGTAAAACCACCACCACTTATATGATTAAAAGCGTTTTAGAAAGCGCAGGCTTTAAAGCGGGTCTTATTGGTACTACCGGCGTGCTTATTGGCAGTGAGAGTCTTCCCACTAAGAACACCACACCCGAATCCTATGAACTGCATAAAATATTTAGAGAAATGGTTGATAAGGGCTGCAAATATGCCGTTATGGAAGTTTCTTCGCAAGGATTAAAGCTTGACCGTACTTTAGGTATTGAGTTTGATTACGGCATTTTTACTAATCTTTCCCCCGACCATATTGGCCCTAATGAGCACGAAAACTTCGAAGAATACGTAGAATGTAAGAGTATGCTCTTCCGCCAATGCAAAACTGCAATTGTTAATGCTGATGATGAGCATACTGACGAAGTTTTGAAGGGTCACACCTGCGAAGTTAAGACGTATTCGCTTAAAACCGATGCCGATTTAAAGGCTACGGATATAGAATTTGTGCGTGACGGCGCAAAGCTTGGTATGCGCTTTAAGGTTGAAGGCGCCGAAAATACAAAGGTGCTAATCTACACACCGGGTATGTTCTCGGTTTATAATAGCCTTGTAACAATGCTTACCTGCTCAATTTTGGGTGTCGAAACAAAGGCGATTTTAGAAGGTTTACTTGCCGTTAAGGTTAAGGGTAGGGTGGAAATCGTACCTTGCAGTGATGATTGTTCGGTTATTATTGACTATGCTCATAACGAAGTTAGTACCAAAAGTGTCTTAACAACCCTTTTGGAATATAAACCAAACCGCCTTATTTGTGTATTTGGTGGCGGCGGTAACCGTTCAAGACTTCGCCGTTACGATATGGGTGAGGTTGCGGGTGCTATGGCTGATTTGTGCGTACTTACCGAAGATAACCCGCGCGACGAAGATTTACGCCAGATTAAC
>JAFVTJ010000086.1 GCA_017503305.1 Clostridia bacterium | reverse complement strand
GCAAACGTACCTAACGATAATATTGAAAGAATTATCAAAAAGGCTGCAGGCGAAGGCGACAACACTAACTACGAAGAATTACTTTACGAGGGCTACGGTCCTTGTGGTGTGGCAGTTGTGGTTGAAACGCTTACCGATAACCGCAACCGTACTGCAGGTGAAATGCGCCACTATTTTGATAAGTTTGGCGGTAATCTCGGTCAGTCGGGCTCGGTTACATTTATGTTTGACCGCAAGGGTATAATTGTTATTGAAGCTGAAGGCTTAGATGAAGACACCGTTATGGAAGCCGCACTGGAAGCAGGTGCTGATGATTTTGAATTTGACGGCGAAATTTTCGAAATTTCTACCGAACCTAATTCTTTAGGCGCAGTTCGTGATGCTTTGGAAGAACAAGGTTATAAGTTCGTTTCTGCCGAAGTAGCTTACGTGCCGCAAACAATGTCTTCTATTGACGACCCCGATTTAGTGGTTAAAATGGAAAGACTTATTGATATGCTTGAAGAAAATGACGACGTTCAAGCAGTTTGGCACAACTGGGAAATGCCCGAAGAATAATATTTTATTTCAAAAACCTTATGTTCGCATAAGGTTTTTGTTGTTATATGGGTAATTTAGTGTTAAAATTGGATTAGAAAATAAAATAGGGGGGAGAAAGATATGAGAAGGGTTATTTCTTTAATTCTCGCAGTTTTTATGGTAATAACGCTATTTTCAGTATCAGTTTGTGGCATAACTTATGAACAGTTTGACACGGTGTTTTCGGGCTTTACAACGTTGGGGTTTGAACACGGCGTTTCAAAGGATATTATATTTACTACCGAAAAACAAGAAGCATATCCCTATTATCACTATACTGCAGTAAAAGGGAATTACACAAATAACAGTCACGTAATAAGCCTTAAGCCAAAGAATGTGTTGCTTAGTGAGTATCCGGTTGTTAAGGTGTATTATCGTACTGATTCTCCGTCGACTTTGCTTGATGTTTCAATTCTTTCACCTAAGGGTGAAAATTGGATGAAGCAAAAGCCCGCACTTAATTCGGACGGAGAGTGGCACACCCTTATTTTTAATTATAATGAAATTACTGCCGCGGGGAAGGATTATATCCCTAATACGACCGAGACGGACGTGACCTTACGCTTTAAGCCGTTTGGCACACAAACGTATAATCTTGAAAACAACACATTTTTTGATATAGGATATGTTGCTATGTTTAAAACCAATCAAGAAGCAGAAAATTTTAATCTTTATAATTTAAGCAAACCCTCATACAAATATAACGTTTTAACTCCAAATGCGCTTTTTAATCGTTATGGCAGTTTTAATGACGCGGTGACGTCATCAATTTGTAGGGTGGACAATAATAATTCGTACGTTAGGTATAAAGTAGCCCCCGGAACATACGGGAACAACCTTTTGGTAAACTTTTCGCACGACGCTTTCCCACTAGTTAATCGCCCTTATATTAAATTGGTATATAGAACCGATTCGCCCGCAAGTAGACTAGACCTGTCGATGATGAGTGAAAAAGGGGAAAATTGGGCAAAAATACATCCTGTTTTAGTGAAGAATGGCGAAGTAACCGAGCTGGTTTACTCTATAAATGATCTGTGCGGAGCTCAAAACGTTGCAGCTCCCGACGAAAACAGTAGAATTCAGCTACGCTTAAAGCCTTGGGGCTCTCACAGTGTAACTTTAACGAAGGAATCGTATTTTGATATACTTTACGTTGCGTTTTTTGAGACCGAGCAGGAAGCAAATGCTTTTGAATATGCAGGGGATTCAGCCTATGCTTTCGATTTTGAAGAACAAAAAATCATTCCTGATTATTCCTTCGCATCTAATGAAATTGTGCGGGAATATATCGATCAAGCCGACAAGCGCATAGATGATATTATTCATACAAACAATACGGTCCCCTTTAAAGAAAACCTTACGGTTTCAGGTTTTGATTGTGAATATAGTGATAATGGTAACCAAAGCGTGCTTAAAGTGAGCGCTTCAAAAGGAAAGTATTCGGATAAAGCTTTGAGCCTTTGTTTTAATCCGGCGGACGCATCATTTGCTGAATATAAGTATATCAATTTTTCATACCGAACGGATATTACGTCTACGGCAGTTGTGATGCTAAGCTCGAGCAAAGGAAGCGCTTCAAAAGAATTATCTCTAAGTGCGGCGGGCGATGGTTTCAAGCAAACTATAATTTCGCTTGCATCCTTCAAGAATTATGACAAAATACTAAGTGGTAACGATATAAAGTTTACTGTATTCCCTTTGGGTGTTAATCAAACATCACTTACAGCTATCAAAAGTTTTGATATTGAATATTTCGGCATTTTCAAAACAAAAAATACTGCAGCTAATTTTATATATGGCGGCGAACACGGCGGTAATTTGTTCTTGGATGCAATAATATATACCCCACTTCTTTTAGACCCTTCGCGAGTTCCAAAGGGAAGAAAGGTATTCGTTGCAAAGGACGGCTCAAATAGTACAAGCAATTATGGTGAAGACCCCGAAAAACCTGTAAGTTACAGCCGATTTCTTACAATAAATAATACTCTGGAAAAAGGTGCAACAGTATTTTTTAAACGTGGCGACGTCTTCCGTATTACAAACGCTATGCAAGCTAAAAATTACGTTACCTATACCTCTTACGGAGTAGGTAATAAGCCGAAGTTTATAGCGTCTATAGATGGTTCGGACGCGGAAAATTGGATTCGCACAAAATATGAAAACGTTTGGCTATATAATCAAAAACTTTTAGGGTTAGAAAATGACGTTGGGCATATCAAAATTAACGGCGGTAAGCTGTGGGGAATAAAGGTATCAGCACAAAACCATACCGATAACCGCGTTAATAATGGCTACGTGTATAATGGCCGTACTTTTATATCGGGTATGGATGGCACACTGCAAAACGGAAAAGGCTTAGTTAATGATCTTGAATTTTGGCATGATTATGCTAACGGAAAGCTTTATCTTTACTGTGCTGACGGTAATCCGGGGGAAGTTTTTGATAATATTGAAATTGCTAATAAGGGCCACGCTATTCAAGCCTATACGGGAGCGGTTGTAGACAATCTTTATATAACCGGTGCCGGAAGTCACGGCGTTAGCATGGGAACGGTTAAGGACGTTACGGTTTCTAATATGCACCTTGAATGGATAGGCGGTTCAATACAAAATCTTTCGCTTGATGCCACCACTCAGACAGGCGGCACACCGGTGCGCTATGGTAATGCAATTGAAGTATATGGCTCGGCAAGTAATTTTACCATTAAAAACAGTTTTTGTGACCGAATTTACGATTGTTGCTTTACGGTGCAAAATCAAGGGGCGGTTACCTTTGACAACGTACTTATGTATGACAACGTAGCACGTTATAGCAATACAGGGCTTGAAGTATGGCAGTCGGGTGGCATTACTAATAATATGCATCTGCACCACAACTACACGCTATTCAGCGGTTACGGATGGAGTCATCAGCGACCCAATAAGGACGGCAATTTCTTTTATGGCGGAATTGGAATTAGAGGTACAACCTTTACCAATAATTCGGTGGATAATAACATAAACATTCTTGCGTCTAATATTGCGCTTTTTGTTAGTGAGCTTGGTTCAACAAGATATAACTTCAATAATAATGTGTATGTGATGGGCGAAAACAAGATTTACACTAACGCTCCCGCCAATACCGAGGGTTACGGTACTCCGGAAATAATCCCATATAATTATTCGAGTATTCAAAACGTGGTTTCGCAAGGAACGGATAAGGGTTCGGTGTTTTACTACCTGCCTGAGAATACTTTTAAAATGGGTGATAATCCTTACAAGGTATTCTCTATAAACGAGCCAAAACCGACCTTATATAAAGAAACTGACGGCAAATGGTATTATTATGTAGACGATGCCAGGTCTTATGAAACTACCTTGGTTAAATACAACGGCAAATGGTTTTACATAGTAGACGGGGTGTGGGATAAATCGGCAACTAAACTTGTTAAATATTCGGGCAAGTGGTTTTACGTTAAAAACGGTAAGTGGAGCACTGCTATTACCGATACACTCATTAAGCACGAAGGTAAATGGTTCTACATTAAAAACGGCAAATGGGATAAATCGGTTACCGAAACACTTGTGAAGTATAAGGACAAGTGGTTCTACATTAAAAATGGCAAGTGGGATAACACCGTAAAAACAATTTGCACCTTTAAGGGTAAGAAATTCTATATTAAGGGTGGCAAGGCCCAATTGGATTTTTCGGGCAAGGTTACTGTTGATGGTAAGAAATATACCATTAAAGGCGGCAAAGTGGTTTAATTTATAAAACTAACGGGTGATGAAAATTATCCGTTAGTTTTTGTTTTGCGCAAAAGTTAGAAAATTTTAGAAAAAGTTGCATTTTTTTGAAATAAAGTGCTTGACTATTGATTTTTTTTGATATATAATTATGAATTACTGATAATGATGGGGTATTGTGCGTTATAGACGGGTTTTTGTTAACTTTTTAGCCCGAAAAATAGCTGCAAATACGCTGTCAAAGGTTTCTCTTGCGGTGCTTTGATGCCGTAAAATTTAAAGAGGAGTGATCGTATACCTATGAAATCAACTTCAATGGTAAAACCGGTTGTGTTGGGTAAAAATGTAAGACAAACATTTTCCAAAATCAATGAAGTAATTGATATGCCCAACCTTATTGAAATCCAAAAGGATTCTTACAAGTGGTTTGTCACCGAAGGACTGAAAGAAGTTTTCAGAGATATGGCGGCTATTACCGACTATAGCGGAAATCTTCAATTAAGTTTTGTTGACTATCGTTTCGATGAAAAACCGAAGTATGACGTTACCGAATGTAAGGCGCGTGATGCAACATATGCAGCACCCTTGCGCGTTACAGCTCGTCTTGTAAACAACGAAACGGGCGAGATCAAGGAAAGTGAAGTTTCTCTCGGCGATTTTCCGATTATGACCGAATCGGGCACCTTTGTTATTAACGGTGCAGAACGTGCGGTAGTTTCACAGTTGGTTCGTTCCCCCGGTGTTTATTATGCGGTTAAGATAGATGAAAAAACAGGTAAGAAGTTATATTCCTCTACCATTATTCCTAACCGTGGTGCGTGGCTTGAATATGAAACTTCGGTTAACGATGTACTCTACGTTCGTATTGATAAAAACCGCAAGCTTCCGCTTACCACCTTTATTCGTTCTTTAGGTGTTGAAACCAACGCCCAAATCAGAGAACTCTTTGGCGAGGACGAGCGTTTATCCGCTACTTTGGATATTGACGATACAAAGACAGTTGAAGAAGCTCTTGTTGAAGTTTATAAAAAGCTTCGCCCAAGCGAACCCGTAACAATTGAAGGCGCAAAGAATTACATTGAACAGTTATTCTATGATCCCCACCGTTACGATATTTCTCGCGTTGGTAGATATAAATACAATAAAAAGTTAAGTATTGGCGCCCGTATTGCAGGTGCTGTTTTGTCACGTCCTGTTGTTGATACACTCACAGGCGAAATTATTGCCGATGCCGACACAAGCATTACTAAGGAATTGGCAAACCTTATTGAAACCAAGGGTGTAAGCAGCGTTTACGTTAACGTTGCCGACCACGAAGGCAACGTAAGTGAGGTTAAGGTGTTGTCTAACGGTATGGTAAATCTTGCCGACTTTACCGATTTTACTGCTGAAGAATTAGAAGAGCTTGACCGTTTAGGCATTAACGAACAGGTTTCATTCAACGTTTTAACCTCTCTTATTGAAAACAGCGATTCAAAGGAAGCTTTACGTGAAGCTATTCTTGAAAATGCTGATGACCTTATTCCAAAGAGCATTTGTGTTGATGATATTTTTGCATCAATCAGCTACTTCTTAGGTCTTCCTCACAACGTGGGTAACGTGGACGATATCGACCACTTGGGCAACCGTCGTATCCGCAGTGTTGGTGAATTATTGCAGAACCAATTCCGTATCGGTATCTCCCGTATGGAACGTGTTGTTCGCGAAAAGATGACCTTACAGGCCCAAGATGCTGAAAACATCACACCTCAATTCCTCATAAATATCCGTCCCGTTGTGGCAGCTATTAAAGAATTCTTTGGTTCTTCACCGCTTTCACAATTTATGGACCAAACAAACCCGTTGTCAGAACTTACACACAAGCGCCGTTTGTCAGCCCTCGGTCCCGGTGGTTTGTCAAGAGATCGCGCTTCGTTCGAAGTTCGTGACGTACACTACACACACTACGGCCGTATGTGTCCTATCGAAACACCTGAAGGTCCTAACATCGGTCTTATCTCATACTTAGCAACCTTTGCTAAGATTAATAAGTACGGCTTTATCGAAACTCCTTTCCGTAAGGTTGTAAACGGTCAGGTTTTAGATGAAGTAGTTTATATGACTGCCGACCAAGAAGACGATTTCGTTGTAGCACAGGCTAACGAACCGTTGGATGAAAACGGCTACTTTGTAAACAAGAAGGTTAACGCTCGTTTCCGCGACGGCTTCCAAGAAATTGAATCAAGCCGTGCCGAATTTATGGACGTTTCACCTAAGATGGTAGTTTCTGTTGCTACCGCAATGATCCCCTTCCTTGAAAACGACGATACCAACCGTGCGCTCATGGGTTCAAACATGCAGAAGCAGGCAGTACCGCTATTAAAGCCTGAAAATCCCTTCGTTGCAACCGGTATGGAATACAAGGCTGCTGTTGACTCGGGTGTTGTAGTCCTTGCAAAGCGTGCAGGTGAAGTTACCTACGTTTCGGCAGATACAATTAAAATCCGCGCTAAGAACGGCGAAATTGATGAATACGAACTCATTAAGTTCTTACGTTCTAACCATGGTACTAGTATCAACCAAAAGCCGATTGTTGAAGTTGGCGAACAGGTTGTGGAAAAACAAGTTATTGCCGACGGCCCCGCAACTTCCGGTGGCGAAATTTCACTTGGTCGTAACGCTTTAATCGGCTTTATGACTTGGGAAGGCTATAACTATGAAGACGCTGTTCTAATTAACGAGCGCCTTGTTCGTGAAGATATTTACACTTCTATTCATATTGAAGAATATGAAATTGAATGCCGCGATACTAAGTTAGGCCCCGAAGAAATTACCCGTGATATCCCCAACGTTGGCGACGATGCCCTTAAGGATTTGGATGAACGTGGTATTATTCGCATCGGTGCTGAGGTTACCGCAGGCGATATCCTTGTAGGTAAGGTTACACCTAAGGGTGAAACCGAGCTTACTGCCGAAGAAAGACTTTTACGCGCAATCTTCGGTGAAAAGGCACGCGAGGTTCGTGATACTTCTTTACGTGTTCCTCACGGTGAATATGGTACAATTGTTGACGTTAAGGTATTTACAAGAGAAAATTCTTCGGAACTCAGCCCCGGCGTTAACGTTGTTGTACGTTGTTATATTGCTCAAAAGCGTAAGATTTCTGTCGGCGATAAGATGGCTGGTCGTCACGGTAATAAGGGTGTTGTATCCCGTATTTTACCGAGCGAAGATATGCCGTTCTTACCTGACGGTACTCCGCTTGATATAGTTCT
>JAFVTJ010000085.1 GCA_017503305.1 Clostridia bacterium | reverse complement strand
CGTCACCCACACATTCAATAGCTTGAATATTCATAACCTTACCTATCTCGCCACTATCAATAATACTTTTAAGCGCCATAAAAAAGCGGGTGTACCGCAACACGTGACAAACAAGAACAAAAACGCCTTTTTTCTCTGCGGCTTTTTGTATTATGCGGCACTCTTCGGGTGTTGCCGCGATAGGCTTTTCAAGCAAAAGATTATATCCCTTTTCGATCGCCGCCATAGCAGGTGCAAAATGGTCGCGGTCCATAGTTGCTATTATAACAAGATCAGCAAACTTTTGACGCTCAAATATAGGCTCCCAGCTTTTAAAACACATGTCCGCCGGAATAGAGTGCTCTTTTTGTATATAGTTTCGGCGGTCATCTATCGGCTCCGCACAGGCCACCACCTTAAAATCGTCGCCAAAATCAGATTTCATTATATCGGTATAGGTTTTACCTCTCGAACCGCATCCTACAACAATTACTTTTTTCTTATCCATCATAGTATCTCCTATCACACAAAGCGCCATCGAACTACTGTTACCTTTATGATACGATAAACGAAAGAAAAAAACAATATTTTTTTACTGCCAGTTTTATTATTTAACCCTTTTTTCTTGCTTTCTTATTCTCCGACCCATTAGATATAAAAATACGGTGCTACTGGGCACCGTATTTGAGTTGGCACTGCTTTGCGGTGTGGCGTTTTCTCTCCATTCGAGGCCATCGACATTAGTGACAAAAATAAATATTGTAAATGCTATATGTATATGTTATCCTAATAATATAGAGGTGAAATTAGATGATTAGTTATATTTTCAAAAGTAAAATAAAAAATGTTTTAGTATCAATTTTTTCAATACTTATTATATGTATGAATCTTAATGAGTTGCATCAATATATCATATTGGGCTTATCGGATAGTATAATTTTAAAATTCATAAGTTTAATACCATATTTATTTATTTTCATATATATGCTAACAATGAAAAGAGATTATAAATTTAAACAATTTCTTTTCCCAACAGCATTTGCAATTTTTACATTGACTGCTCTTTTTTCAATAACAAATTGTTTTGATGAATACACCTTTTTATCTGTAAATGGTTTAGTTCGGCTACTCTTTAATTTGATTATAAAATTTGTTCTTATTGCAGGATATTCTTTTTGTTTTGTGGGCACTCTATCTAATTTTAAAAGAATAATTTTTTTACGCCTTGGTCTGCCAATTTGTATTATAACAATTCTTTTTCAAAATGCTTCTTATTTCATAAATCTTCTGCTTAGTAACCGCGCAGCAAATAATTTGCTAAGCAATTTAATGGGTAACGAATTTTTTACTTATGTTTCAGTTCTAAGGGAGCTACCAAGAATATTTATATTACTTCTTTTTTACATAAGCTTATTTATTTTAGCACTAACAAAAAAATCCGATAATATTGATATTACGCCATTTATCGAAGAAAGAAAAGCTAAAAAAGAAGCTAAAAAAGCTCGAAAACTTGCAAGTCAAGAACTTGACAATTTCACCCCTCCGACAGTCCCCGATGGCTTTTGGCGTTGTATGGGCTGTGGCGAAATTTTATCAGATAATATAAGTGAATGCGAATGTGGATATAAAAGATAAAAAGACGAGGTCATTCCCCGTCTTTTTTGCACTGTGTTCCGTCGTGCTATAAAAAGCCTCCCTTGTGTAAAGGGAGGGGGACCAACGAACGTTGGTGGAGGGATTGCATGGTTTATATGAAAAATAAATTGATTTAGATAATTTAACCTTTTTTAACAATCCCTCAGTCATTTTTTAGAAAATGACAGCTCCCTTTACACAAGGGAGGCTTTTTTAATTATATCATTTGATATTATAAAAAGTCAATTATTCTTAATTTTACACTGTGTTCCGTCGTGCTTGATTTCGTAATTTTCCTTTAGAATCAAATCGCTTATAAACACAAACTCATACCCCTCGTCTTTAAGGCATTTGAGTATTGTCGGCAGGGCTTCGGGGGTATGGTCGGCATCGTTGTGAAAAAGCACAATACTGCCGTTTTTGACCTTTTTTGTCACCCTGTTGGCAATGCTTTGCGGTGTGGCGTTATCTTTCCAGTCGAGAGAGTCAACGTCCCACTGAATCGTGTACATTTTAAGCTCGTTCATAGTTTCAATAACGGCGTTATCATAGTCACCATAAGGCGGGCGCAAAAGGGTTGGCTCCACCCCCGTTATCGCCTTGATTTTTTCGTTGCAGGTAATAATTTCATCCTTAATTTGACCGCTTGACAGCTGCGGCAAGTGCGGATGCGTGTTAGAATGATTTTGTATTTGATGCCCTGCGTCGCTTAATTCTTTTACCGATTCGGGATATTTATCTACCCAAGCGCCAACCACAAAAAAGGTAGCCGGAACGTTGTATTCCCCTAAAATATCAATCAGTTGGCCTGTGTCATCGTTACCCCACGCCGCATCAAAGCTTATCGCCACCTGCTTTTTAGCGGTTTCAACACAGTAGATTGGCAAAAGCCGCTCGTTCGAAGCGAAAATATTTACCGACCCTACAAGCACCACCGCTATTCCCACAAGCAAACAAAGCGCCAGCATTAACTGTTTTTTTGTAACAATAAAAAATTTCATAAAAAGCACCCTTTCGTATTAAAAAATATGAATGGGTGCTTGTATTATATACTTTATTTTATAGCCATTTTTGATAAAAATCACCCGCTCTCACAAGCGGGTGATTTCTAAAAACTTATCTTAATAGCCAATAAAAGGCGCAGGGTTAACCTGTCTGCCGTTTTTCAAAATTTCAAAATGCAAGTGCGGACCGGTAGAACGACCTGTGTTACCCAAAGTTGCAACCTGCTGACCCTGTTTTACGGTTTCGCCCTTGCGAACACACAAAGCGTTTGCGTGTGCATAACGTGTTTCATAACCGTTGCCGTGGTCGATAACAACCGCATAACCGTAGTTGCCATCCCAACCTGAGAAGGTAACCTTACCGCCCTTAGCGGCGAAAATAGGCGAACCGGTGTCGCCCGCAAAGTCGATAGCTTTATGGTTACGGCCATCGCCCCAGTAAGCCGATATCATTTTAATATCGCTCTTGTTCATGGGTCTTATAAAGCCTGCCGATTTTGCTTCGGCAATGGCGTTAGCCTCTGTGCGAGAAATTGCAGTACCCTTTACAACAACCTCTTGCACCGCTTTTTTAACAATTTTTCTTGAAACAAGGGTGCTTGCGGTTTCCTTACCGTTAACTGTTTCTACAACGGTGGTTTCAACCTTGCGGCCTTTTTTGCCCTTAGTTTCAACCTTGCTGTATTCGCGAGTTTTTTCTTTTGTGTAAACCACCTTAGTGGTGTATTTAATATCCTTTTCGGCTGTAACGGTGGAAACCGTTTTAACCTTTAACTTATCAATTGCTTTTTTAACCTCTGCAGTGGGCTTAACCTTGCCCGAAACACAGTAGCCTTCGCAAATTTCGATATCATCAACAAAGGTGGAGTTATTTTCAGCATTCTTAACGTAATACTTACGAAGTGCCGCGTTCAAAAAGCTGCCCAACTCCTCACGGGGAGCGTATAAAACAACGTCGCCGTTAACCTTTAATGCCGAAACAAATTCAACACCGTCGGTATTTTCAACAATAACGTCGGCCAAGTCTTCAGGTTGGCTTAAATTTTCAGCCAAGGTAATGGTTAAAGCATAGTCAGGTGCGGAGATAACCTTGTCATCGTTATTACCTGCAAGATTTTCAACCACAAGCGATTTAGCCGTTTCAAAAACAGATTTACCGCCCACAATAGCAATGTTTTCGCCCTGATAGTTAACGTTAAAGCCAAGGGTTATACCGCAAGACACGATGCAAACCACCAAAGCCGCTACAGCGCAAATACCGAAAACGGAAAATCTAACTAATATTTTATTGTTATTTGCGAATTTGGAAACCTTTTTAATAGGTTTTTCAATCAAATCCTTTAAAATAACAGTCACTTCCTAACGAATAAATTACAATTTGTAACATTTACGAGTCTTATTATAACAAAAAGGTTACAAAATTGCAACCTTTTTTTAATATTTTTTTAACTTTTAACTATTTTATACAAATCATTTTATTCGCAAGGGCAGTTCTACACCAAAACGTAAAAAATAACGGCGAAAAACTGCAACACGCTGCCCGCAATTACAAACAAATGGAATATGGCGTGAAAATATTTAATCTCCCACTTACCCGCAATACCGTAAAGCACGGCGCCGATTGTGTAGGCTATTCCGCCCAAAAGCAGCCACCAAAAGCCCGCCATGGATATTGCCTTTATTACGTGATTGACAATAAATATTACACACCAACCAACCGCAATATAACAAACGTTTGAAAATAGAGCGTATTTTTTAAGGTCTATACCGTTAAACACAATGCCCAAAATTGCCATTGCCCACACAAAACCAAAAAGGCACCAGCCAAGCGCCGTATTATATTCCCTTATAGAACAAAGCGCTATTGGTGTGTAGGTTCCTGCAATAAGCAAGAATATTGCACAATGGTCAATAACCTGAAAAACCTTTTTGGCCTTTATAGGCAAAAGCCCGTGATATATGCTGGACATTGTATAAAGAATTATCATTGAAAAGCCATAAATAAAGGCTGAAACTATTTGGTAAGCATCGTGATTTAAGAAGGCCTTTACAATGCAAAGAGCCGCCACGGCAATGCCTATTGCGCCACCCACAATGTGCGAAACCATATTGAAAATTTCTTCACCTTTTGTATAGTTTGGCAGCAATCTGTCTTTAAGCTTTGTTCGCTTCATTTTTGCTCGCTTTCGTGAAAAAAATTTTTGTCGAAAATTATCGAATTACTTTACATAATTTCTTTATGCGCATTATAACCAACAACCTATTTATCCAACTTATCCACATAGTTTTCCACTAAATTTTAGGGCAAAACCCCATTTTTATGTGGTACAAGCCCCTCTAGATGTTAATATACCTGTGGATAAGTTGAAAAACTATTAAGGTTGTTTTAGTTTACATAATAACCCAAAAAGTAATTTTTTTACATTTAGTTTGTTAAATTTTACCCAACAATTTATCCATAATAGAAGGGCCGTGTTCTACAAAAATTCCGCTCTCAAGTGCGGTCTTTTCGGTAAAGGTTTCGGCACCCTTTTCGGAAACGGTGCTATCGTAAATCATAAAGGGTACCGGCTCGGAAGAATGGGTTTTTGTAACAAGCGGTGTGGGGTGGTCAGGCATAATTAAAATCCTAAATGCTTCGCCGCTGTTTTGCAAATATTCGAGCACGGTTTTTAAAATTCGGCTTTCAATAAGCTCAATAGCCTTGACCTTGTTTTCGGCTTCGCCGCGGTGACCGCATTCGTCGGGTGCTTCTACGTGTAGGTAGACTAAATCTATACCTTTTTCGAACGCATCAATCGCCGCTTTGGCCTTGCCTTCAAAGTTGGTATCCAGATAACCGGTAGCGCCTTCCACTTCGGGTGTTTCCATATTAGCGCAAATGCCAATACCTTTTAAAAGGTCAACCGCACTTACAACGCTACCTGTAACACCGTTCTTTTTATAAAAATCTTCCAACACGGGTTTTTTACCCTCGCCCCAAAGCCAAATTGAATTAGCCTCGTTAAGACCCTTTTCGCGACGAGCAAGGTTTACGGGGTGATTTTTGAGAATGTTATAGCTTTTTTTCATAAGCTCGATTAAATCTTGCGCATTTTCGCTATCGCTTAAGTAATCCTTAATTACCCTGCCGCTAATATCGTGCGGAGGGGTTAAGGTGCCAAGCTCGGTAGTGCCGTTTTGCCACACAAGACAATGGCGGTAGCTAACGCCGCCGTAAAACTTATAAATTTCGTTGCCCAACTCTTTTTCAACGGTTGCAATAATCTCATGCGCTTCCTTGGTAGAAATATCGCCCGCGCAATAGTCAACCATTGTTTTATCGCAGTATTCTTCCTCATCCGAAAGCGTTACAATATTACAACGAAGTGCCACGTCGGTTTCTTTAAGCTCAACACCGATTGAAGCCGCCTCTAACGGAGAGCGACCTGTGTAGCAAACGTAAGGGTCATACCCCATAACCGAAAGGTTGGCAACGTCGCTACCGGGTTTAAGCCCTGCACCAACAGTGCGGCAAAGACCTATAACCGATGTTTTTGCCAAACCATCTATAATAGGTT
>JAFVTJ010000084.1 GCA_017503305.1 Clostridia bacterium | reverse complement strand
CCTTGCGAGAGTTTTTAATGCCTGCTTAATAAGATCTTCGGTAGAAAGCGCAGGGTCTAATTTGCCAACCGCCAGTGATGCTTCGCTTTGGGTGTAACCTAGTGACACAAGCGCCGAAACCGCCTCTTTAGTGTTGCTGTTTACAGTAGCGTTGCCCACAGCCTTGATTACTAGTGTATCGCCCGACTGCAAGGAACCGACCTTATCCTTAAGCTCTAAAACAATTCTTTGAGCCAATTTAGGTCCAACACCGCTTGCGGCGGTTAAAGCCTTATAATCGCCGCTTGCAACGTAAAGAGTTAATTGCGAAGCCGTAAATTCCGACAATAAAGCAAGTCCCATCTTAGCGCCAACACCGTTAACCGAAGTCACAAGCTTAAAGGCATCCAATTCTTCAATATCGCGAAAGCCGTATAAATCCATCGCATCCTCGCGCACGACAAGATAGGTGTGTAAAAATACCTCTTCACCCTTTGTGGGAAGATTATAAAGAGTATTTTTAGTAACAAAGCATTTATAGCCCACTCCGCCGCATTCAACCACGGCACATGCGGTATCAGTATAAATTAGTGTACCTCTTACAGATGCAATCATAATTATCTCCTTAAAATTGAATCGGAATAATGTCCGTCACAAATTGCAATTGCCAACGCATCGGCAGTATCGTCAGGCTTGGGGACCGCCTTTAGCGATAAAAGGCCTTTTACCATTTCCATAACCTGATGCTTTTCCGCCCTGCCGTAGCCTGTAACGGCTTGCTTTACCTGAAGCGGAGTATATTCGAAAACCGGCACTCCCTTTTGCTTGGCCGCAAGGACGATCACTCCCCTTGCCTGCGCCACGTCAATAGCGGTAGTAGAGTTGGTATTAAAATAAAGTTTTTCAATAGCTAAATGGTCGGGCTTGTACATATCGATAACCTCAAGCATATCGTTATAAATAACCTCTAGCCTGTCTTCAAAAGGGGTTTTTGCCTTGGTGGTAATTGCGCCGTAGCCTACAACACCAAAACGATTTTTAGCATAATCAACAACGCCGTAACCGACTATTGCATAGCCGGGGTCGATGCCCAAAATTCGCATGTTTTCGCCCCTTTCTTAAAATACAAACACTAATCCCATAATAATTCATAATATTATATCATATTTAAAGAAAAACGGCAACTGTTTTTTATACAATAAAATTCAATATTACAACATTTTTTAATTGACATTTAAAAAGCAAAGTTATATAATCAATATAATTAAAATTTTTTAAAGGAGTATCGTATTATGGCCTATTATTTCAAGGAAGTTTCCCATACCTTTAACGAATACTTGTTAGTTCCCGGCTATTCTGACAGCAATTGTATTCCTGCAAACGTTTCACTTAAAACTCCACTTGTAAAATTCAAAAAGGGTGAAGAACCCGCTATTAGTATGAACATTCCTATGACCTCTGCCATAATGCAATCAGTTTCGGGTGATCGCTTGGCAGTTGCCTTAGCACGCGAAGGCGGCGTTTCCTTTATTTACGGTTCTCAAACCATTGAAGACGAAGCCGCAATGGTGGCTCGTGCAAAATCCTACAAGGCAGGCTTTGTTGTAAGCGATTCCAATGTTACTCCCGAAAGCACCTTAGCCGACGTTTTAGCACTTAAAGAAAAGAACGGTTATTCCACCGTTGCCGTTACTTCAGACGGTACCGCAAACGGCAAGCTTTTAGGTATTGTTACAAGCCGTGACTACCGCGTAAGCCGTATGGAAACCGGTGTTAAAGTTCGCGAATTTATGACTCCCCTTGAAAAATTAGTTGTAGCTGACGAAACCACAACCTTAAAGCAGGCTAACGATATTATTTGGGATAATAAATTAAACTCTTTACCCATTGTTGATAAAAATGGCAATTTAAAATACTTCGTATTCCGCAAGGACTATGATGCACACAAATCCAACCCCAACGAGCTTTTGGATAATGACAAGCGCTACGTTGTGGGTGCAGGTATCAACACCCGCGACTATGCAGAACGCGTTCCCGCTTTAGTAGAAGCAGGCGCAGACGTACTTTGTATCGATTCTTCCGAAGGCTTTAGCGAATGGCAAGCAAGAACAATCGCTTTCATCCGCGAAAAGTACGGCGACACCGTTAAGGTGGGTGCTGGTAACGTAGTTGACCGCGACGGCTTTATGTTCTTAGCTGAAGCAGGCGCTGACTTTATTAAGGTTGGTATCGGCGGCGGTTCTATTTGTATCACCCGTGAAACCAAGGGTATCGGCCGCGGCCAGGCAACCGCTCTTATTGACGTTTGCGCTGCTCGTGACGAATACTTTGAAAAGACAGGCGTTTATATCCCCGTTTGCTCTGACGGCGGTATCGTACACGACCACCACATCACTTTAGCTCTCGCAATGGGTGCTGACTTTATGATGCTCGGCCGTTACTTCGCTCGTTTTGACGAAAGCCCGACAAATAAGATTGCCATAAACGGTAACTATTATAAAGAATACTGGGGCGAAGGCTCTAACCGTGCTCGTAACTGGCAACGTTACGACCTCGGCGGCGATAAGACGCTCTCCTTCGAAGAAGGCGTTGACTCTTACGTTCCTTATGCGGGCTCACTTAAAGACAACGTTAACCTTTCACTCGCAAAGGTCAAGTCCACAATGTGCAACTGCGGCGCATTAACAATTGCCGAACTTAAGGAAAAAGCAAAACTCACCTTAGTATCTGCTACAAGTATCGTAGAAGGCGGCGCACACGACGTTATCCAAAAGGAAACTTCACTCGGTACAATTAAATAATTCAAACACAACAAAAGCCACGGAAAATTCCGTGGCTTTTTATTGTTGGTAAGCTATTACTGTATTATTGATACATCATTAGCATATTTAGAAGCAACTTCTTTAAGGTCGAAATCTACATTATCTAACTTATTAAATACAAAATCCATATTCAATATTTTTTGAGCGCGTAATTCACCGCTATCGTTTAAAATAGACAATGAAATTTTTGTCGACATAGTTTTAGGTGTGTTGTTTTCATCAACAGTTAAAACAAGTTCAACATCATCCAACTTATCTTCAACTCCCGGGCTTATTTCAGCCATAACTCTCGTATCGTAGCCTTCTTCCATTTTTGTGCCGTCAACTATGAAACTTATTACTGTATCAGCATCTTTTTGTTCAACTTCAAATGATTTTATTGCATCTTCTTTAAAAAACGGAGTATTAAGATAAGCAAATATATATGAGGGCATCATTTGAATATTACGTTCTACAAGAGTACCTTTCTCGTTTAATTTACCCGATGATATTACGTAAAACTTATTATTATCAATACAATAAAAACTCATTTTTTCGGCTTCGGGAAATTCGCCCAACATATAATATTGCAACTTACCATCGACATTTT
>JAFVTJ010000083.1 GCA_017503305.1 Clostridia bacterium | reverse complement strand
ATTGTGGACGACAGCGTCCCCGTAGGTCGTGACGATAGTGAAAACGTTGAGGTTACCCAATACGGTGAAAAGTGGGAGCCCGATTTTGAAATACCCTACCACACCGACATAATGGCAGCGTTTGACGGCATCGACAAGGAAGCCGCAGGCAAGGTTGCAGGCGAAGGCTTTTATTACCTTATGGGTGATATCGCTCGTTTACACTCGGCTGTGCTTTCCTACGCGCGTGATTTTATGATTGACAAGGGCTTTACCTACTGCATTCCGCCTTTTATGATCAGAAGCAAAGTTGTATCGGGCGTTATGAGCTTTGAAGAAATGGACGCTATGATGTACAAAATCGAGGGCGAGGACCTTTATTTAATCGGTACATCCGAGCACTCTATGATTGGTAAGTTTATCGACACCATCACCCCCGAAGAAAAGCTTCCCTTAACACTTACAAGCTATTCACCCTGCTTCCGCAAGGAAAAGGGCGCACACGGTATTGAAGAACGCGGTATTTACCGTATTCACCAATTCGAAAAGCAGGAAATGATTGTTGTTTGTAAGCCGGAAGAAAGTATGGATTGGTTTAACAAGATGTGGAACTACTCGGTTGAATTGTTCCGTAGCTTAGATATCCCTGTTCGTACACTTGAATGCTGTACAGGCGACCTTGCCGACTTAAAGGTTAAGTCTTACGATATCGAAGCTTGGAGTCCCAAGCAACAAAAGTATTTTGAAGTTTGCTCTTGCTCAAATTTGGGTGACGCACAAGCAAGACGCCTTGGCATTCGTGTAAAAGCGGCTGACGGTAAGAAATACTTGGCACACACCCTTAACAACACTGTTGTAGCACCGCCTAGAATGTTAATTGCATTCCTTGAAAACAATTTACAGTTCGACGGTGAAAAATATTCAGTTAAAATTCCCGAAGCTTTGCGTCCTTATATGGGTGGCAAGGAAGTTATCGAAAGCAAGTAACAAAAATCCCGCGAAAGCGGGATTTTTAAGAATAAAGGATCTTTATTATGTTTAGAAATTTAAAATGTAAAAATACACTTTTGTGTGAAGGCGCATATTTGTTTTGGCCTATAATGGCAGGGATTGGTGCTTTTTTAGCATATTTTGTAATACCAAATGAAGATATTTCAATATGGGTTATCGGTAGCTTATTGGCTTATGCTTTAATTGGCTTTATTTCAAAGGCTAAGACGAGCTTTAATTTGGATTTTATACTTACAAATTTAAGACTTTGGCAAAAGGACCGCTTATCTTTTGAAACCGATATTAACGGTGTGCCGGCTTCGGAAGTAGAAAAAGCGATTACCGCGCGCGCTTTAAAATGGGGTAAAGCAGAAGAAAACCAAAACGGTGCGGTGTTGACAAGATATAAAAAAACTACAACATTTACCGATTTACCTAAAGCGGTTCATCAACAGCTTATAGTTTATACTTTTTCAACACTTACTCACGAGGAATACAGCGCAAAATTAGAAAACGCCAATGCTCAAGCTGATAATTTAGTTTTAGGTAAAAAAGATGAAGAATCGGCAGTGGCAATTATCTTTTTATGTGATAGAGTAGATGGCGCCGTACTTGCTAACGTAAGAGAAGATTGTAATTATACCGATGATGGAAATCTTGTTTTGCCGGTTGTGTATGATGCATTAACAAAGCAATATCATTTAAATGCACTTTATGAGTATTTTGTTTTTAGTGTAATGACCACTAAAAATTATCTTTTAAATAGCATTAAAAAGATTGTTTTTAGCGGCAAATTGCCACTTGATAATAACGACCGCTTTGATTATTCGAACGAGATTTCGGTTTGGCAGGATAAAACCCTTGGCGAGTTAATTGATGATATTAAGGAAGAGGAAAAGAAGGAAAAGCAGTATATTAAAAACATCGCCGAGCAACTAACCGACGGACAGGTACTATTCCACGATGATATGCTTTATTTAAAGCATGATGGTAAGTTGGCATCATATCTTGTTTTACCCGAAGAAGAAAATCCCAATGAGGTTTTTCTGTGGGACGTTGACGTATGGGAAGTTCCCAAAATGCGTGAAATTTCTAAAAAAGACCAAGAAATTTTAAAACAAATGGCAACAGATTATTTCAAAAGCCAAAATAAAATAGCGGTTTTTGACATTGAGGAATAAAACATTTTTGGAGAATAAAATGAAAACAGAAGAATTTGAAAGGCTGCTTTTAACCGTTCAAAAACCCGGTAGATATTCGGGCGGTGAAATCAATAGCGTATTAAAGGATAAAGAAAAGGTGGACGTGCGCTTTGCGTTCTGCTTCCCCGATACTTACGAAATCGGTATGTCCCACCTTGGTATGAAAATTTTGTATTCACAATTTAACGAACGCGAGGATATTTGGTGTGAGCGTGTTTTCGCTCCGTGGCTCGATTTTGAAGAGGTTATGCGCCAAAATAACATACCCCTTTTCGCGCTCGAAAGCCGTGATAGTATAAAGGATTTTGATTTTATAGGCTTTACCTTGCAATATGAAATGAGCTACACTAACGTGCTTAATATGCTCGATTTGGCAAGAGTACCGCTTAGAAGCGCCGACCGTGACGAAAGCCACCCCTTAGTAGTGGCGGGTGGTCCTTGCGCTTGCAACCCCGAGCCGTTGGCCGATTTTATTGATATTTTCTTCCTTGGCGAAGGCGAAGAAGTCGATTTAGAGGTTATTGACCTTTATAAAGAGCACAAGAAAAAAGGCTTTGTGAAAGCGGAATTTTTGAAAGAAGCCGCTAAAATTGAGGGCGTTTACGTGCCTTCGCTTTATAATGTGGAATATTTAAAGGACGGCAAAATTAAGGCGGTAACACCCGTGGGCGATGCCCCAAAAACCGTTAAAAAGCGTATTATTGCCGATTTGGATAACTGCTTTTATCCCGATAAGTTTGTGGTGCCCTTTATTCAAATAGTTCACGACCGTGCCGTGCAAGAGGTTTTCCGCGGTTGCATTCGCGGTTGCCGTTTTTGTCAGGCAGGCTTTATCTACCGCCCCGTGCGTGAAAAGAGCGCCGACGTGGTCAACCACCAAGCGAAATGCCTTTGCGAAAGCACCGGCTATGATGAAATTTCGCTTTCGTCCCTTAGTACAAGTGATTATCGCGAGATCGAACCGCTTCTTAATAATATGCTTGACTGGACAAAGGAAAACCACATAAGTCTTGCTTTGCCATCGCTTAGAATTGATAATTTTTCGGAAGAATTATTAGAAAAAATTGCTCACGTTAGAAAAACAGGTCTTACCTTTGCACCCGAAGCGGGTACACAGCGCCTTCGTGACGTTATAAATAAAAACGTTACCGAGCAAGAAATTTTAACAACCTGTAAAACCGCTTTTGAGGGTGGTTATACCGCCGTTAAGCTCTACTTTATGATGGGTCTTCCCACCGAAACGGACGAAGACTTAAAGGGCATTGCCGAGCTTGGTCAAAAAATTGTTGATATGTACTACCGTATGGATAATAGACCTAAGGGCAAGTCGGTTTCGGTTTCGATGAGT
>JAFVTJ010000082.1 GCA_017503305.1 Clostridia bacterium | reverse complement strand
GGGGATTCGAACCCTGAGAGGGCGAGGAGCGTTAAGAAAACAGTTCGGTGAACTGTTTTTAGCGACGAAGTGCGAAGGCGGGTACTGTTTGCAAAGCGAACGGTCGCCGAGCAGGGAATACGCGCAAGCGGATTCATCCCCGATGGATCACCAAAGAACCAAAATACCCAAACGGGGGTTTTGGTTCTGTCTTTTTTATATTAACATCGGGGATGCGAACACTGAGAGGGTGAGGAGCGTAAAGAAAACAGTTCGGCGAACTGTTTTCAGCGACGAAGTGTGAGGCGGGTACTGTTCGCAAAGCGAACGGTCGCCGAGCAGGGAATACGCGTTATGCGGATTCATCCCCGATGGATCACCAAATAGAAAAGCCGACCATTCAGGTCGGCTTTTCTAATTTAATTTTCAGCATTTTTAAAAAAATTACATCTTATAATCCAAGTAATTGCTTTTTCTTAAGGTCGTATTCTTCTTGGGTAATGGCATCCATATCGAGTAACTCTTTATATTTTTTTAATTCGTCAGCGTTTGATAATACGGTTTGTGTTTTTTGAACTTCCCTAACCAAAGGCTTTACTTCTTGTTGTTGATTGGCAAGTAAATATGAAATGACGGAGTGAATTTTAAAAGCGTTTTTTAAACAACCAAATTTGATATTGCCTGATGATGTAGATATTCTAATACGCTTAAAAAAAGTAACACCAAGAGCCGAGATGTGATTAAGCGGAAGGTCTATACGTTTCCCGGGCCAAACCATGCCATAAACACGTTTTGTGGTTACTACCAAATCGCACATTAGCATAATAAGCAAAACTAAACCGATAAATGCAAGTATATATGAAAGTATGAAAAAGTAACCGAATTGTTCTCTCCAAAATTGATTGAAGAGAAACCTGTCAAAAGATTGATAATATTCGGCGTAGGTTTTTGTGTTGTACTGCGATGAAAGGAGACAAGCACTGTTGAAATAAATGGAGATTGATACAATTAAAGTGAGTGTATTTATAATTCCGGCGGAAAATAAAAAGATTTTGGGAATTCGTTTGCTAAAGAGTTTTCCTTCTATAAGTATCTTTTCATCATTTAATATCATATTTAAATTCCTTTTAAATGTAAAATCTTTATTTGTATTTTGTGGCGCATTCTATACACATAGTACGTTTTCTGGCTGTGCCGGCTATCAATATTTCTACGTTTTCTACGGGGAGATTTTCGCGACCGCAAACAGAACATTTGCCTGTTTGAACAGGGATGGAAGGGGTAGAAGAGGCGGTGTTTAAACCGAGCAATTGTTTTTTCTTTGCTTCAAAATCGGCTTGTGTTATAACGCCCATATCAAGCAATTCTTTCATCTGTTTTAACTCTTCTATGTTAGAAGTGGGTTGACTTACAGTATTAAAACTGGGAATGGTACTGATAACGTTTGCGGACTCTTGTAAAACAGCGGTGTTTGTGATAGGTGTGCGTTTTATGATTTCGATAGTGCCGACAGTTAAGAAACCAAGGATAGGTATTATAGTGAAAGTCACAAATTTTCTAAGTGCCCAAGAATAGAGGGCTTTTGTATATCCGTCCACGTTTTGGAAAAGTGCTAAAAGGGGATGGTCACGTAAGCTCGTAATCATTGAGGTTGCGATTATTAACCAAATTAGTGCAACTATTGGGAATGAAACGGCAATAAAGCTACCGAAGCGTTTGCGTTTTAGGGTTAAGCCAAGCACCGCACCCGAAACGAACAAGGGTGTAATTGCTAATAACAATGTGCTCACCCATTCGTGTGCGCGATGGAGAGCGGGATAAACAGGGGAATAGTCTATGGCACCATATTTGCTGTTTGCAATCGCTTCACAAACGTTGTTTATTGCCTCCGAATACATTGCTAAATATATGATGCAAGGGATAATTGATATTAACAGTAGTACGGAGAAAATGATTTTTAAAGCTTTCATATTGTGACTCCTGAAAAATTAATTACTTATTTTTTTTATTATAACATTGTTAACGATAAATGTAAAGGATATATAAAATTTCAAACAATAAAAACCGCCGAGCGTAATGCTCGGCGGTTTGCTGTTATAAAATATTATTAAATTTTATTCTTCTGTTTCTTCTACTTCTCCGCCGAATTTAATATCAGCTACGGTTACGTTAACCTTTGTAACGGCGGTGCCGGTCATGGTTTGAACCTTATCTTTAACGTTTTCTTGAACCTTTTCGGCAACCTGCTTTACGTTGGCTTCTTTAGCTACGATAATGTAAACACAAAGCTCTAAAGCGCCGTTAACGCTTTCAACCTTTACGCCGGCAAAGGGGTTTTTGGATTTTATAGCACCCTTAAGGTCAATATTGGTGTTAGCGATGCCTACAACACCGTCAATTTCGCAAGCGGCGATTTTGGTCATTTTCTTAAGCACATCGGTATTTATGGAAAGTTTTGTACTACTGGACATAAATAAACCTCCTAATATATCTTGAATTACCTATATTATAACACCTATTTGCAAATAAAACAATCTTTTTTTACTTTATGGGAATAATTTTTATTTTAGAAAGGTCTAAACCTGATTCGGTTGTGACAATATCTTGAATTTGCATGGTGTTTGCGGTGGTAAGACCGTCGGATTTAACGATCACGTTTATGCCGTCGTTACCGATAACTGCCACTGCCTGCGAAAAGCCCTTTGCCTTTAAAAGCATTTCAATATTAGCCTCTTTTTTAATGGTGTTGCCAATATTTTCAATTTGCTTTAAGGCGGACTCCTTATCCTTTTCGGTCAAGTTTTCGCTCTTTAATAGCTCTTCAACCGTTTCGCAGGCGGTTTCAAGAGCTTTTTTTCGTTCGTTTTGTGCCTTCGAAAAATCGTTTTCTACCTTGGCAGAGGTTTGCACAGCGTTTTCACTTGTGTTAGAAACGTAGGAAGCCTCGCCCAAATATTTTGTGGTTGTGGGCATATATTTTGTGTTAAGCCAAATTGCTGCAACCAAGGCTACCACCATTACGCCAACTGCTATTTGTCCTTTACCTATAACCTTACCTTTTTTCATTTTAGTTTCCTCCTGCTATATGTACTCTTTGTGTTGTTATATTTAATGCCGCTGTAACGGTATTTTCAATTTTTTCGGCTAAAAGTGGGTCGTCACCACCTGCACAAACAATGGCAACGCCGCGCACTTCGGGCATTTGGCGGGTTACAAGTAAGGCTTCTTCGCCGCCGTCGGACGTTTTAACCGTAACGTAGCCCTCTTTGTGTTCGGTTGTGGTAGAAATGGCGTCACTTTCGGTCTTGTCGGCCGAAGAGCCCTCACTAATGTTGGCATATTTATAACGAATGCCGCTTTCCAAGGTTACTATAACCTCAACTTGCCGACTGCCTGTTATTTCTTTTACGATTTTTTTAATATCGCTTTCCAGCTGTTCGCGGTATTCTTCGGCGCTAATTTCGGTATTGGTAGGCTGCGTTTTTTCGGCCTTGTCGTTTACAAGGCTTGAAAAAAATATAAGCATTATACCCGCAATGCCTATTATTACCAAAAGCTTGGGGTTTTTAAGTTTTTCGAAGTATTTTGCAAAGGGGTTATTCATTTATAATTTCAACCTCTCGATTGTTTTGAAGCTCGCCCAAGGCTTTTAAAATTTTTTCTTCAGTTTCGTCTGACACAATAACCACTTTACTAATTACTATGTTTTCGGGCGTGGAATTATTAGTATAAATTGTGATTTTGGAAAAATTTATATTTTGTGATTTTAACGCCTCAGAAAAAACGTACTGCGCGGCGGCGGTTTGCATATCGTTATAATTTTGCGAAAGGGTGGCCGAGGGTGTAAAATGGGGGCTTATATTCTTAATTGGTATATTGGCGGCCGAAATTACAATAACCAAAAATACTAGGCTAAAAACCGTTTTTATAGGCTTTGAAAGGTTGCCTTCGGGGCAAACAAGGTAAAGCGAGCCTATTAAAATACAACCCGCACAAAAAGAAATAATAAACTGTGTCATCCGCCTTGCCCCACACATATCGAAAGTGAAATTATAAACATTGCCGCCGTTAGTAAAATTACCCCTATCAGTACCGATAAAACGGTGTCGATAGATTCTAACAACCCCGAAATTTTTGAAAGTGAAAAGGTTTGTGATACAAAATTAGCCAACCAAAGTGTAAACCGCCACAGTAAAAGCTCGATTAAAATTGGTAAAAAAATTAAGCAACAAATTACCACGCCGTAAATGCCAACCGAGGATTTTAAAAGCGAAACCGAAGCCGTAAGGGTGCCGAGCGCTTCGGACAGTACGCCGCCGGCAACAGGTACTGCTGAGCCGATTATAAACTTGGCTGTGCGCATTGAAAGATTGTCCGCCGCCGAATTTACAACCGTTTGTATGCTTAAAACTCCTAAAAACACGGTAGATATAAAAGACATTACCCAAAGGGAAAGCTTTTTAACTGCAGAAGAGATGCCGTTGTTGCTAATAAAAGGGGAGACGCTTGTAGAAAGGCTAAGGCTTAAATATCCGCCGATTAAGGGCACTACCCCAAAGTTTGAAAGCAGGCTTACCCCGTTGGCAGCGCCCAAAAGCATTGCACCCATTGAAGCGGCGGTAGCGGTTTTGCCCGTGGCGGCAGTAATGGCGGCAAAAACAGGCACAAAGGCGGTCATAAAGGTGGCACAGGCTTTCATTGCGTTAACGGCGGTATTTATGGCCGAGATTATTGGTACAATTATTATCCCCGTTATAGCAAGGGTGGCGGCATAGCCACAAGCCAAACTGATTGAGCTTTGTTTTTCTTCAAAAAGGATAGAATTTAAAATAATTATGGCTACAATGCTGCCGAGTGCTATTAACGGAGCTTTAAAGCCGCTTTTGATAAAATTCCATATATGCGAAAAAACGTTTTCGGTTTTAAGGTGCGAAACCCAGGTGTAATCGTTAATATCAATTTCGGCTTGGTTTAAGTATTCTTTTACGTCAGGCGGTAGGCTTTGTTCTAATTCCAAAGCGCCGCTTTTTTCTAATTGCTCTTTATAAATATCGGTTTCCTCGGCGGATACGTTTATAGTAAAAAGCAAAAATATAAATACAAAGCAAACAATTTTCTTAATCATTTTACAAAGCCC
>JAFVTJ010000081.1 GCA_017503305.1 Clostridia bacterium | reverse complement strand
TTTACACCATTTGAAAGTGACGCCCTGGTTTTTTGAAGACCTTGCCTGATTTTATCAAAAAAGCCCATTAAATCACCTTAGTTTTCAAGTAATTTCTTTTCGAGTTCGGAAACGTTAAGCTCCAAAAGCTTGGTAATGCCCTTTCCTGCATTGTGACACCGTAAAGCATATCGGCCGCTTCCATAGTGCCGCGGCGGTGAGTTACGCAAATAAACTGTGTCGCAAATTCGCTTGATCGCATATAATCCGCAAAGCGTTCAACGTTAATGTCGTCAAGTGCGGTGTCAACTTCATCAAGGAAGCAGAAAGGCGGAGCGTTAACACGCATAATTGCAAAGTAAATTGAAAGAGCAATAAGCGCCTTTTCACCACCCGAAAGACCATCAAGGCTGGGCACGCTTTTACCCGGCAATTTAACGTTAATATCAATACCGCTTTCAAGAATATTTTCGGGGTCGGAAAGACTTAAAGAAGCGCTGCCGCCGCCAAAAAGTTCTGTAAATGTTTTAGAGAAGTTTTGGCTAATCTTTTGGAAGCCCTCAACAAATATTTCTTGCATTTGGCTTGTTAATTGATTTATTAACTTGTGAAGTTGAGCGCGTGTTGCTTCAACGTCACCGATTTGTGAAGACAAGAAGTTATATCTTTCGCTAACCTCTTTGTATTCCTCAATAGCAGCAACGTTAACGTTACCGAGTGAACGGATTTTATTTTTAATTTCGGTTAAATCCTTCTTAGCCACAGCGGGATTTTCAATCTCAATGCCAATTTTTTCGGCTTCGCTGCGGGTAAGCTCGTATTCATCATAAAGGCGGCGAATAACGTCGTCGTATTCGCGCATCATAACCTCTTTGCGCTCGGTAAGACGGGCAAGCTCACCGCCTATTTTTTCACGCTGCATTGTATTTTCACGTTCACTATTACGGAGTTCAACGCCGGCTTTTTCGGTTTGATTGCGTTTTTCAATAAAATCATCAATTGCCTTTTGGGCTTCTTCAATTTTATTTTTAAACTCTTCAATACCATCGTTTACTGCCAATATTTCGCTCTTTAGGTTTTCATTTTTAAACTGTAAAGCGGCAATTTCACTATCAATTGCGGTTGTTCTGGCCGAGCGTTCAAGAATGGTTTTATTTAAGTTTTCCTTATTAGAAATAAGGGATTCAATATCCTTGCCGATTTCTATTACCGAAAGCTTTAAGGCGGTAATATCATTAGCAATAGTTTCACGAGTAATATTAAGGTTATCCCTACCACCAGTCATGCTATCAATTTGAGCTTGAATGCCGTTTTTCTTAACATCAATTTGGGCAATTTCCTTAGCTGACGCAGCCGAAGCGGTTTTAAGTGCATCAAGCTTTTGATTATTAAGCATTTGCTCGTCCTTAAAGCTATCAAGTGCTGCAAGACTTTTTTCTCGCAAATCCTCAATTCGCTTTACTTCGGCAATCGCTCTGATTTTATCCTCATTAGCGGTTGTAAGGTCAGCCTTGAGTGCAGTAATATCCGCCAAAACCTTATTAACGTCATCGTTAGCATCGTTAGATTTTTGCTCGGTTTCTTTAGCCTTTAGCTTTAACTTTTCAATATCGGCTTCAATAGCCTTAATATCATTAGAACGGCTAAGTAAACCTGAATTTTTGGCAACCGAACCACCTGTTAAGGAACCGCCGGGGTTAACAACCTGACCATCAAGTGTTACAACCTTTACGCGATAACCTTGATTTTTGGCAATAGCAGTTGCATAGTCAATATCTTCAGCAACAATAACCGCGCCCAAAAGATATTTTACAATTTCGCTATACTTCTTATCACAAGAAATAAGGTCACTTGCTATGCCTATGTAGCCTTCCATACCTTCAAAGCCGTGTTCTTTAAATTCGCGCGACTTAATGGTGGAAACGGGTAAAAAGGTAGCACGACCACCCTTGTTCTTTTTAAGGAAATTGATAGCCTGCTTAGCATCGCTTTCGGTTTCGGTAATAATGTTTTGAATAGCGTTTGAAAGTGCCGCTTCAATTGCGGTGCTATACTTACTTTCAACCCCGATAAGCTTTGAAACAGGACCGCAAATACCGCGAAGCAAGCCTGTTTCGGCCTTTGAAATAACAAATTTAACCGAATGCGCAAAGCCTTCCATATTGTTTTCAAGGTCGCGCAAAATTTGAACACGTCTAACCTTGGCTTCAATATCAAGATTTAAGCTGTCGAGCTCTGCCTTCAATTTTTCGGCCGCTTCACGCTTAGAGCCAAGACGAAGTTCATATCCCTTTAACGAATTAGTAATAGAAGTTGCGTTTTCTTCAATACCACGAAGTAATGCATCGGTATCTGCAAATTCCTTATTTAAGCCTTCAATCTCACCATTTCTTGCCGAAATCATTTCGGTTAAAGCGGTTTGGCGTGCGGTAATCTCTTCAATTGAGGTATCGGCGGTAACCATTTGTACGCGCAAATCTGCACTTTGCGAGGATAACCAATTAAGCTCTTTAATTTGTCCTTCAATTTGGCGGCTAATGTTATCCGAATCGGTAAGCAAATCGGATAATTTAAGTTCCGCTTCGCGCAATTTTTCTTCCACGCTTGTCTTCTCGGCTTCCTTTTGTGTGGCAAGAGCGTCCAACTCTTCAATTTCTGCCATTGTTGAAGAATCCGAAAGGGTTAGATTATTCTTCTCCTCAGTCAAGCGGTTAATTGATTCGGTATTATGTCCAATATCGTTATTTAAAACGGTAATAACACCCTCGGCTTTAACTATTTCTTCATTATAGGAAGAAATAAAAAGTCTTTCACCCTCAATGTTCGAGGTAAGCTTTGCAAAAAGCGAAGTGTTTTGTTCGGTTTTACGGTCAAATTCCTCTAAAGCTTGTTCAATTTCGCGGTAAGAAAGCTGTGCCAATGCAATTTTGCTTTCCTGTGCGCGCAAAAGCTCCTTAGAATTGTTTAAGGTATGAAGCCAAAGGCCGATTTCAAGCTCCTTCTTTTTTGAAGCAAGCTCTAAAAACTTTTGTGCCTTTTCACTTTGCTGTGCCAAGGGGCCAACACGTGCTTCCAATTCATCCACAATATCGTGAAGTCTTAAAAGATTATCTTCAGCCGCAGTTAATTTTCTTTCGGCTTCTAGCTTGCGGTAACGGTACTTAGAAATACCTGCCGCTTCTTCAAAAATATCACGGCGCTCGCCCGATTTAGAACTGATAATATTATCGATCTTACCTTGACCAATCATAGAATAACCGTCACGGCCAAGACCTGTATCCATAAATAATTCGTGAATATCCTTAAGACGAACCGAAACGTTATTTATAGCATACTCACTCTCGTGTGAGCGGTAATAACGGCGGGTAATTGATACAAAATCGTTATCAAAGTTTAAAGAACGGTCGGTGTTATTTATGTTTAAGGTAACTTCGCAAAAACCGTGGGGACGGCGTGTTTCAGTACCACCAAAGATGACGTCTTCCATAGACTGACCGCGAAGACTTTTGGTTGATTGCTCACCCAAAACCCAACGCACCGCATCGGAAATATTACTTTTACCACTTCCGTTAGGTCCCACAACTGCAGTTATACCCTTGCCAAACTTTAAAACCGTTTTGTCCGCAAAGGATTTAAAGCCCTGAATTTCAATCGAACTTAGTAGCAATTATAACACCTTCCTTTCTATTCTAAACTCTAAATCAGACAAGCTTTCATCCACCTTAACCTTACAGTCAAATCCGCGGGATTTTAGAAATTTCAGGTTAGACTTTCTTTGTCCTGTCATTTTTGAAACGTCGCTTTTGCCAACGTAAATTATATATTCACCCACAGTGAACAAATGGGTTAAAACCTTTGAAAGCATAATTTGTGATTGGCACAATTCACTAAATGCGGGATGCCAAGGACCTGCCAGGTAAGCATCCTTTTCAATTGAGTGAAGACCCAATCTTATAACGTTTATCCCCTCTTTAGTGAGCATTAAATATAACTTTGAACAAACCTTAACTGCTTCACTTAAGGTTTGGGGCTTGTAAACACCATCAATATAAAGCGCCGCTAAATCGGTATCCTTTAACACAATTGTGGGGTAAATACGCACCGTGTCGGGCTTAATATCAATAATTTTATTAACACTGCGCTCTAAAGATTCGTTATCATCTGCATAAAGGCCTGTCATAATTTGAAGACCTAATTCGAAACCGTATTTTTTAATCATTTTTGAGGCGGTTTCAATATCCTTTGCAGTATGTCCACGGTTGTTCATTTTTAAAACGTGGTTATTAAAGGTTTGTGCGCCAAGCTCAATTGCCGTTACGTTATACTCCTGCAAAAGGGTTAAAATTTCTTCATCAATCGCATCAGGACGGGTGGAAATTCTAATTCCCTTCACCAAGCCTATTCTAACAAAGGATGATGCCGCCTCTAAAAGAGAAATCATATAATTGCGGTTAATAGCCGTAAAGCTACCACCGAAAAAAGCAATTTCAGTTGTGGCGGGATCATACTTTTTAGACTTTACCGCAGTAATTACTGCCTTTTCAACATCGTCGGCATTGGGAGCCTTGTAGGTGCCTGTAATATGCCTTTGGTTACAAAAGCTACACTTATTGGGGCAACCGATATGCGGCACAAAAATAGAAATATTAGAATGCTTAATACTCATATTTTAGCACCCATAAGTTCTAAGGCTTGCTTTGCAGCCATTTGCTCGGCCTGTTTCTTGTTTTTGCCCTTTCCCACACCAATTACGTTGGAGTTAAGGTGTACTTCAACCTCAAAAACCTTATTATGGTCGGGACCGCTTTCACTTTTAAGGATATACGTTACCGATTCTTCGGGATTGCGTTGAATAATTTCCTGCAAGGCAGTTTTATAATCCTTAAAGCTATAATCATCCTTGTTATTAAGCTCTTCTTTGACAAAGCGCAAAACGTGATTTTTGGCAACGGACATACCGCCATCAAGATACATAGCAGCAAGCACAGCCTCAAAGGCATCAGCCAAAATGGAATCACGCTCTCTTCCGCCGCCCTTTTCTTCGCCGCGACCAAGCCTTAAAAATTTGCCAAGCTCTAACTCGCGCGAAAAAGCACAAAGCGACTTTTCACAAACAAGGGCCGCACGGAGCTTTGTAAGCTCACCTTCGGGAATGTTTTTAAAGTTTGTAAAAAGGTATTCTGCAACAATT
>JAFVTJ010000080.1 GCA_017503305.1 Clostridia bacterium | reverse complement strand
TGTGAATATAAATATATCGGTTTATTTTCTGTTTTTTTAACCACCGTATCGACAAATTGCGACAAATCCTTAACGTAATCGTCAAAATCGTCCACGTGCAAAAGGTCTATCCTATCGGTCAATTTGCCCGAAAGACCGTGGCAACGCTGGTCATAAATAAAGACGTTAAGGCCTTGATTTAAGCAGTAGTAAATAAATTCGTAAAACTTGTTTATAAACTCACTAAGGCCATGCACAATAACAAGCGAAGCCTTGCTGTTTTCGCAAAGAAAATATTCATAATAAATTTCGGTTTTATCAAATGCCGAAAAGCTGCCCGTGTGTTTATAGCGGGATAGCTCCTCCTCAATTTTTAAAACCGCATTTTCATACCCTTTTTCATCAATTATTTCTAAATTGTAATTGGGAATAAACCGCATTTTTACTCTCCTTTGATTTAAACCTTAAAAAGTAGGTGATAATAATGTTATCGAACAAAAAAATTAAAAAGGTATTGATAACCATTATTATTGCTTTTATAATATTCGCTATAATATCTTTTTCGGCAACTGTAGTTATTTACAACAGTACCTTTCCCCGTTATGACTGCGGTATAACAAGCTACGCCGAAGAACTGCAAAACACAATTAATTTACGAGAAGATAAGTCCTATAAGTCGGGTGAAAACACCCTGTTTGGATTTTTATACAACTGCCCTTATGAAAACAAAAAGGATACCCTTATTGTTTTGGCACCGGGACACAATGCCTGCGCCGACAGTTATCTTTGGCAAATTAAAGAGCTGTTAGAATACGGCTGGTCGGTATTTGCCTTTGACACAACCGGTACCTGCCATTCGGAAGGTAAATCAAACGTAGGCTTTTCACAAGAGGTGCTTGATTTAAAAGCAACGCTTGAATATATAAACAATAATCAAAACCTTGGTTACAGTAATATTGCTTTATTGGGTCATAGCCGTGGCGGATATGCCGCTTGCTGTGTTCTTGAATATGATTACAACCTTTCGGCTGTGATATCCGTTAGCGGAATAAATAGCGCTATGGACGGCATTATGGGTGCTTCCGAACAGTATATAGGCCCCTTAGCCTATGGCAACTACGGCTTTTTGTGGCTTTACCAGGCAATGCTTTTCGGCAGCGATACCGTAAGCCTAAAGGCTGACGAAATATTGGCTTCAAGCAATACCCCTGCCTTGCTTATACATGGCGAGGACGACAAAGCCTACCCTGCTGATAAATACTCAATAATTTCAAAATTAAAGGAAAACAAACCTCAAAATACCGAAATTTTTATTCGCACCGCGCCCGATAATGCGGGCCACACCAACCTTTTGTTTTCAAAGGATGGCACAGCGAATGATGAGGTTATTAAGAAGATAAATGAATTTTTATTGGATAATATAAAATAAAGGAGTTTAATAATGGACGTCATAATAATTCCCGCTTACGAGCCGGATGAACAACTTATAAAGCTTGTTGAAAAGCTTCAGCAAAGCGATTTTACAATAGTGGTTGTTGATGATGGCAGCGGCGAAAATTATAACGGTATTTTTGCCGCTATTGAGGACAAAACCCACATTGTAACCCTGCCCAAAAACTGTGGCAAGGGTGCGGCGCTTAAGGCGGGTATGCAATATATTAAGGAATCTTTACCCGAATGCCAAAACTTTATTACCTGCGATGCCGACGGTCAACACCGCCCCGAAGACGTTTGCCGTGTTCGTGATATGCTTCACAAGGATAACAATTTTGTGCTTACCGTGAGGCAACGAAAAGGTAAAATTCCCCTTCGTTCGCGCGTTGGTAACGACCTTTCAAAAATTGTTTACACCCTGCTTACCAACCGCTATCTTTCGGACAATCAGTCGGGTCTTCGCGGTTTTGCACGCAGTAACCTTGATTGGCTTATAAAGGTTGAGAAAAACAACTACGATTACGAAATGAACGTGCTTTACTACGCCGCAAAGATGGGTCTTAAAATTTCTACCCTTACTATCGACGCCATTTACATAGAAAACAACGCTTCATCCCACTTTAACCCCATTGGCGACACGGTTAAAATTTATAAAAGCCTGTTTTCACTAGCACGCGGAACCTTGTTTGCTTTTCTTTTAGCCGAAGTTTTGATTATTTTATCATCCTTCTTCTTCGCAAACCGTTACATATCCTTCATTGTGCCGTCGGTTGGTGCTATTTCCTTGCTTGTTGGTATACTGCTTAACAGATACGTATTTTTAAAGCATATTTCCAACCGTGAATATTTTACAACAATTGCCTATACCGTAATAAGCTATTTTGTATACACAATTTTGTGTTTGCTTTTAAGTCTTATTTTCCAAAACCTTTCACTTGCGCTTATTTTCAACCTGGTATACTTTTCATGTATGCCGTTACGGTATTTTATGCACCAATTAATATTTATAGCATCCCTTACAAAGGAATAAAAGAGTACAAAGACAAACATAACCTGTTTGTCTTTGTTTTTTTATGCCAATAAAGCCTTTTCAAGCTCGGTTGAAAAATCGTTCTTGCTAAGGCGCAAAATTTGTTCTATCGAGGCTACAACCGTATCCTCATTAGCGCAGCCGTGCATTTTTACTACCGGCTTTTTAGTGCCCAAAAACGTTGCCGCACCGCGCGAATTAAAGTCAAACTTTGATAATAACGCGGCTTTAATTATATCCATAGTATCTGCGCTTAAAACACCCAAGGATTTAATAATTTCTATAGCCTTTTTGCCGGCCGCTTCGGTGTTTTTAAGCAAAACGTTGCCTAAAAAACCATCCGCTACAACTACGTCGGCATAGCCTGAAACCATATCACTACCCTCAATATTTCCTATAAAGTTTATATCAAGCTCCCGAAGCTTTGAAAATGCTTCTATAGTAAGGCGACTGCCTTTAGCGTCTTCGCGCCCTACCGACATAAGCCCTACTCGCGGATTTTCTATACCACAGTAGCATTTTGAAAAAACGCTACCCATTTTTGCAAAGCGCACCAAATCATTTGCGGTGCAATCAATAACCGCGCCGCAATCCAAAAGGGTTACTAAATTTTCATCAGCGCAAGGCAACGCACTGCAAAGCAATGGGGTTTTTAAAGTGGGCAAAAGACCTAAACGACAAATTGAACCCACTAACAACGCCCCCGTAGGCCCCGCCGATAAAAGCGCAACACACTCGTCATCTTCTTTGAGTCTTTTGTACGCAAGCGCTATTGAACTTTCATCCCTGCCGCCAAAAATAACTGTAGCAGGCTCGTTATTTGTTATATAATCGGTGGTATGTATAATTTCATATTGAGAATCGACAATGCCAAACGCAGTCATACTTTCGGTTATAAGGGTGCTATCTCCCACAAGTATCGGGAAAATTTTTTCCTGCTTTATGGCCTTTGCCATACCGCCAAGTACTACCGCAGGGCCTGAATCTGCGCCGTAAATATCAACAACAATCTTTTGCATTGTGCCACCTATTCCATAGAAATAATGTAATCGTAAATATCCTGCTTGCCTTCAATAAATCCGATATCCACAAGGGGATAATTCTCTTCCAAGTAATCCTTTAAGGCTTCTACCTCGGCTTCGTCGGTGTTTTGGCCGTAGAAGACAATAATAACCGCCTTTTCATCCTCAGCCATAACCTTATCAATAAGGGCTGTAGCCGCTTCAAATCTATTATTTAAGCTTACCAAAATTTCTTTATTTTTAATACCTAAAAAGTCGCCCTTTGCAATTTCCACACCGTCCATAAAGGCATCACGGGTGGCAGTGGTAACGTAAGCCGAAACTACACTTTCAAGACCCGATGTCATATCGGCTATGAGTTCTTCTACGGTATCGCTCCAAAGATTCATCATAGAAAGGGCACTGTAACCCTCTACAACCGATTTTGTAGGTAAAACGCGAACGTCCGAATTTTTATAAATTTCGGCCGCCTGATTTGCGGTTAAAATTATGTTGGAGTTGTTAGGCAACACTATAATATGCTCGGCTTCGAAACCGTCAAATGCCTTTAAAAAATCATCAACCGAAGGGTTGTTGGTTTGTCCGCCGTTTATAACGGCAGTAGCGCCAATGCTATAAAAATAGTCAATAATACCCTCGCCCGAAGCCACCGCAACCACGGCATATTTAACCTTTTCCTTTTGGGGTGCTTGTGTTACGGTTTCACTATGCTGAACCGACATGTTTTCAATTTTCAAGGTTACAAACTCGCCAAAGCTTCTGGCAAGCTCTAACACCTTTTCGGGTGTGAAGGTGTGAATATGTATTTTAACAATCGAATCATTTTGCACCGCTACGATAGAATCGCCCAATTTTTCAAGCTCTTTTACAAGCGCTTCCTTTGAAAAGGCGGCAATATCGGTTTTGGCATTCATAAGCTGTAAGATAAATTCTGTGCAGTAGCCGTATTCCATAACGCTGTCAGCACCAAAGCTTGTGTTAATTACAGGCTTAGCAGTTGCCTCAAAATCTTCAATTTCTTCAATTTCAACGCCGCAAAAATAAGCGTACATTCCTTCAAAAAAGCATACAAGACCTGCCGCACCGCTATCTACTACACCTGCTTCCTTTAAAACGGCAAGCATATCAGGTGTGCGGGCCAAGGTGTCCTTCATACAATCAATCAAGGCGGCTATACCTGTCTTGAAATTGTCAAATTTATCAGCATTTTTTCCTAAAAATTCCGCCGCCTCACGAATAACCGTTAAAATTGTACCTTCGGTTGGAGCAATTATAGCTTTATAGGCATCTTCCTTTGCGCATAAAAAAGCATTTGTTAAATCAGCAAAGGTTATTTGCTCTTTGTTTTCAACGCCACGGGCAAAACCATATATAAACTGTGAAAATATTACACCCGAATTACCACGTGCGCTAAGCAAAACCGCGGAGGAAAGCTTTTTCATATATTCGCTTACACTTTCTTCGGCCGCTACCGCACCCAAACCGCCGCCAAAGGTGTGCACCATATTAGTACCTGTGTCACCATCAGGCACGGGGAAAACGTTTAAATCGTTTATGGCGGACATATTCTTTTTCAAATTACGCAAGCCCACGGTAAAAACATCATTAAGTACCATACCGTCAATAAACTGCTGCATTAGTTTTCATTCCCCTCAATGCTAACTTCATTACCAAATACAAAGCCGATAACAGTACCGGGACCCACCGAAGCCCCAACAATAGGACCTATGTATCCTAAAATAACTTCCTTAAAATCGGCTAATTTTAAAATTTCATCACGCAATAAAAGCGCGTCGCTTTCACAATCGGCATGGGATATTAAAAGCGTATCGTAAACACCGTTTGCCGCATCTACAAGGTGCTGTGCAATAGCAACACGGGCATTAGCTGTGCCTTTAACCTTTTTATATGCGTAATTTTGTCCCTTTATATCCGAAATGATGATGGGCTTAACACCAAAAAGATTGCCGAAAAATGCTTTGGATGCCTTTACTCTACCTGCACGGCGAAGGTATTCCATACTTTCAACCGTGCCGCATTGATTAACCTTTAAGCGTATACTTTCAATATATTTTGCAGTTTCTTCGGCACTTAGTCCTTCGCCGCGTTTTTTAGAAGCCTCCATTAAAAGATAGCCCTGTCCAAACGAGCTTATAAGCGAGTCAACACAGTAAACCTTAACGTCGCTAAACTCTTTATTTAATTCGTCTGCCACCATTATTGCGGTGTTGATTGATGCTGAAAGCGCCGACGAGCAGGAAATATAAAGCACGTCCTTGCCGCTTTGCAAAGCCGCTTTAAAGCTTTCGTAATAACCTTGCTTGGTAACCTGCGCTGTAAAAACGCGCTTGCCCCCTCGCATAAGGTCATAATGCTCTTTAGCCGAATGGAACTCCCAATCAAGCGAAGCTACGTATTCCTTATCGTCAATTGAAAAGCTCATAGGAATATAATCAATATTATATTTTTCTCTTAGATCTTTATTAAGATCACAGGTGGAATCACCAAAAATCACAAAATTCTTCATAGTTTAGCCTATCCTTACTTTTGACTTTCTATAATTTCTTGCATAATTGCCTTTTCGGCAAAGTTACCTTCGCTTATTTCTTCGCCCCAATAGAATGCCGCGCAAAGACCGGGACCTACCGAAACACCGCAAGACATACCAACGTGGCTTATAATAACTTCCTTGGGGTTGAATTCCTTTATAATCATTTCCTTCAAGGCTTCAGCCGCGGCAGGACGGTTAGAATGGGTAACAAATATAATTTGTTCTTCTGGGTTTTTAATGGTTTTGCGCATATATTTTATAACGGCATCAAAAGCCAATTTTTTACCCTTAAACTTACCCAAAACCTCGGACAAGCCCTCACGGTTGAAGTCAGCCATTGGGTTAATACCCACAAGTGTGCCGAAAAACGCCTTAAAGTTAGAAATTCTACCCGTTTTACAAAGGAAGAATAAATCATCCATTGGGCCCATTTGGTGTAAACAATGCTTATTCTCTTCAATATACTGCGCGGTTTCTTCTAAAGTAGCGCCTTCTTTTCTTTTAACTGCCGCCGCAATAACAAGCATTGAAAGCGCGGTTGAATAGCGCATAGAGTCTATGCAGATTATCTTACGGTCGGGGTATTTTTCGCTTAACTGATTTTTCACAAGCTCGCAGGTTTGGAATGTACCCGAAAGCGCAGAAGAAAGTGTAATGCACAAGATATCCTTGCCTTGCTTTAAGTGTTTTTCAAAGGTTTCGATAATATCACCTGTGGGCGCGCAAGAAGTTTTATAGCTCACCTTGCGGTCCTTCATAGATTCGTAAAATTCCTTAGGGTCGTACCTTTCCCAATCTAGGTCCGATTTTTCGCATCTGCCATCGGGAAAATATACAAGACCGCTTATATAATCATCTATCCCAAATCTTTCACGCAAGGGGCGAATTAAATCACACGAAGTATCGGGTATAATAGCAAAATTAGACATAATTTTCCTCCAATAATTTGTAAAATACACTTTTGTTTTACAATCCATTTTATAATACCACTTTATTCACATTTTTTCAACAAAATTAAAGATTTTCCAATAAAATATAGTGAATTTTTAAAAATTTTATGTTATAATAATTAAAGTTTATTATCTTTTGGGAGGCTTAAATGACAGCTTTTACAATATTCCTAATCACAATTGGTGTTTTATTGCTTGGCGGCTTAATATTTATGTTTATATATACCTATCCCATTTCTAAAAAGGTTTATAAAACACAGCTTGTAAGGACCGATTCTTCAAAATGGGCAAGGGTTTGCTCCGCACCCGAAAACGAAGAACAGCTTAAAATGTGGAACGACGGCATTAAATGGGCGGATTTATATAGAGATA
>JAFVTJ010000079.1 GCA_017503305.1 Clostridia bacterium | reverse complement strand
ATTTGCAAACGGCAATTTAAAAGAGGTTGAATATCCGTCCGACGTAAAGTAAACGTTAAACCTACCGTTTAATACGTTTTGCGATTCCAAGGTTTTGGGTTCGGGTGGAATTATACCTGTTTCCAGCTTGGCCGTTTTATATTTGTTACCCCTGCCGTTTATGAAAATTGTGGGTACATAATAATCATACACCCTTTCCCATTCGGTATAATCAGCATTAATTTCATAAATATAATAATTTTTTTGCGAATAATCATACTGATTACGCAAGGTAACAAATGCGAAAATTCCCCCGCCTTGCGATTTACCACTAAAGAATAATATATTCTCGGGTTGATAGAAAACGTCGCTTGAAAGCCTTAAAAAAGCCATCTGCCCGAGTGATATCACGTTATCATTTTCATCAATCAAATAAACGTAGGTGTAATGAGCGTAATCGTCGGTCAAAATATTGGCTGTTGCAATTTTAAAATTTTCGCCATCAATCCAAATATCACTATCAATAACCTCGTATTTAAGGTCACCTGTAAACCCCAATATTTGCGGTTCGAAAGCTTTTTTAATATCCGCCTTAAAACCTGGACGTGTTTTAAGATATCCTTCATTATACCACATATTTTTGCAGTTGGCAATTTCATTATCACCGATTCGTTCCCGCGGCATAGTGTTGTTTATTCCGCCATTTAGCGCTTCAACTTTAAAAGAATGCGATTTTTGCCTTTTTAGTGAAGTATACTTCATTTAATCAACTCCATCTTTGGTGGTTGGCAGTTTATCTTCAATTTTTTCAATCCTTGAAAGCACCGCCGCCCTTTTAGCATTATAAATTTTAGTGAAAATTTCGCTTTTGGCTCCGTCGCCCTCCATCAAAGCCACAATCATAGCAGTACCATAGCAGAGCGCATCGCACTCGGTATCGGTAGCCTTAAATTCATCTGCTAAGCGCTTAATGGTTGGAATTTTCAAATCAAAGCAAACCTGGTCCAAAACATCGGGCATTCTTTTTAAAAGCATATCTCCACTTGGGGTAACCATACTTGTATCAAGATAGCCTAAAAGACCCAAGGTGCGTTTATAAATTTCATTGCCTGTCATTTTCTTGTTCCTCCCCGCCTTCATTTAAAAGAGCTTTTTTGTCGGTAATAACGCCATCCGGTAAGCGACTTAACAGCTGTTCGCGGTTAATAACGCCCTTGTCGAAAAGGGTTAAGAGTGTGGAAATACGCTCTTTTTCGCTATATACAATATCATCGGCAACCTCAACCTTTGTATTAATTAGCAAATTTTTAAACCTTTCACTTTCAATGGGCAAATACCAGCTTCCCGAAGCATCCGATATTTTTATCTTGCGGTTACCATACTGCATAATCCAAAATTCCGCCCAAATTCGCGCCGTTTCCTCAATAAAGGTATAAAAACGGTTTTTCACAATTTGTAGCGGCATTAAAGCTGCACTGCGCATTGTCATTAAGGCGGTAGCGTTATCCGCTCTCGAATCACCTAAAGCCACTTCATTAGCACCACTTTGTGTAAGAGTATTGTTAATAAGCGAATTTATACTGCTGTCATACTCTTTTTCAAAGGTGGGCGGCGCAACATATTTTACCGCACCCGCAACGTCCTCGTTACTGCCGAAAACCTTGATAATTTGTCCCGGCTCGTTAGTGATTTTTTCGGTCACGGTATCTCCATTAACAAGCATAATAGGCATACCCGTTGTCATAGCCGACCAAACGTTAGCCGTAATCATGCGGTTAATCGCAATTTGGTTGGGAATTAAGTAGGTGATTTCACTTTCGCCATAGGGTGAATTGTTTTTTCGCTCCCACTTAAAAACAGAGAGAGGATAAAGCCTTAGCTTTGTGTCAAAAACCGGTCTTACAACCGAAGCCTCGCACACCTTTATACACTTAATTGTATAACTGCCATCGGGTTTATATTCCTTAAACAACTTGGTAAGCAGAGTGGTTTTTCCACCTTGCTGGTTTTCTTCAATACGCCTTAAATCGCTTATATTAGCACCATAAAGCCTTGCTTCACGCAAAACTGTTTCGGTATCCAGGGTGGAAGCAATTATAATATAAGGCTGATTTTGCAAATCCTCTATATAATTGTCGCCAAAATAGACGTCTTCAATATCCAAAACCTGACAGCTAATATCTCCCTTTATTTTTACCCTCTTAAAATCATCGGCAAAAAGTCCGGTTTCTACGCCACTATCCCAATAGGTATAAAGCACACCCGTACCCGAAACGTAGGAATTTCTGAGCACTTTTTCTTGCAAATCGCCAAAGTTTAAACGTTCACAGCTTGTGTTAAAGTATTTGCCAAAGGCTCTTGTAACCAAATCGACCTCGTTAAAGGTGCCGTCAAAGGCATTTTGCTTTGAAAGAGCAATATTTCGCTCAAATGGAATCCCCTCGGCCGAAAATTCAACCGTTGCGGGACTGCTAAGCACCTGCGACATTTTATAATCGCCAATTCGCTTAATAACGTTATGGCGCACAAGTGGGCGGTCGTTACCGCATTTTGCACCATACCATTGGTCGCCTATGTAAAAACGCTCGTTCACACGATTCTGTTCATACATACCTCTCTTGCCAAGGCAAGATTTAAACTGCACACCCGAACGATATTCCGCAAAAATTTCACTGGGCTTTAAAGTCATATTATCAACTCCTTCTCCGTAAGGGAGAATAAATCTCCCTTACGAATTTTAAATTTAAGCAACTGTAATGGTTGCCACAGCAGAGTTAACGCCTGCAACGCCATCAGCAATAACCTTTACAAAGTAATAGTACTTACCTGCTTCCAAGGTTGTGGGAATCTTCATACTTGCAGCATTCTCGCCTGCTAATTTAACGGCATTTGCGCCGCTTTCGTTAGCACACTCAAACCATTGGTATGTAAGAGCTGCGGTACTTGTTGCAGTAACTGAAAGTGAACCGCTAATAGAACCGGCAGTCACAGTTTTGTCTGTAAGGTTTGCAGTAATTGCAACCTCGGGAGATACCCAAGCCCAAATAGAATCAAGACCGTTTTTGTTTACAAATACATCGTAGTAAATTCTGTAATCAAATTTATACGCATCCGCATCAACGTTTTGGTCGGGTGTGAATATACGCATATTTTCGGTTTTCTTAACAAGGTGAGCTGCAGACTTGGGCGCTACTAACATATAAATTTCGAGTGATTCTTCTGCAGGTCTAAAGCCGTTGTCATAGAATTCATAAGCGGTTTTCATGCGTTCGCTTGCAACGGGAATAATTGCTACACCGTTAATCGACTTAACCTTAAGTGAAATATCGCCTTGCTTAAAATCACTTACTGTAATAAGCTTTGCAATTTCGGTAGAATTTTGGAAAGCGGCAAACATATAGTTATCTACAAAGGCCACCAATTCTTCATCATAACCCACTAATGACTGTACTTCGTTAATAAGGGTGCAAAGAGCCTCATAAGGCTTTTGAACGTCGCCGTTAATAACGTTAGCACGTGCTACTGCTAAGCTGCCAAGCTTAGAAAGTACGTAAGCGTCACATTCAGGCACAACCTTAGTGCGAACGTATTCGCCTAAAATTTTACCTGCAAGGTTTGCAATGCCTGTTTCGTCCAAATCTTCACGGTCAATTTGTAAAGAACGTGCACGGTCCATAGTCATTGTGTGAGAGGTATTACTAACCGTAATAGCGCCCTTGCTAAAACCTGCGTCGCGGTCATAATCGGCAAGACCTTGAAAATCAACGTCGGGAATAATAACGGTTTTTGCGCCTACAAACTTTGCTGCTAAGGCATTGTCGGCAAAAAATCCGGTTACCGATTTTTGTGCGAACATTTTATCAAGTTCGTTTGAATATTTTACTGCATTTTCAATAGAGTTAATCGACATAAATCATTCTCCTAAAAAATTATTATTTAGACCATAGTCCTCTTAAGAACTCGGCAGTTTCGGGGCTTTCGCCCCCGTTTTTGCTCAGCATTGAGCCCATAGCGGCTTCGTGGGCCTCGCGCTGACTTTTGATACTGTTTTTCATTATAGTATCCTGATTATGAAGGTATCTTAAGTACTCATCAAGCAACAAGGTTCCCTTCATTTCGGCCGCTTCTACTACACTTTCGGGCAAGTCGGCAATGCTTTTAAACTGCGGGAAATTTTCGCAAAGCTCATTAAAGCCTTTAATATCCTCCCCTTGTGCATTTTCAAGGTTTAAAACATATTGCGCAAAGTCGCTGTCATCCCCGCACTTGCCCAAAATTTCGTTTTGGCGGTTGTAATCCTTTTGGCGCTTAATTTCGGATATAAATTCGCCCACACTTTTTCCATCGGCCTTAGCCAAATTTTTAAGCGCTTCATAATCCTTTGAAATCAGGTCAAATTTCATACCCTTTTGCGCCATTTCCTGAGCCTTTTTAAGATTCAGATTTAAAACCTGCTTGTTAAATTTTACCGGAACAAAAATTTCATTGTCCTGTGGTGTGGTACAGTCAGCATTAGTTTCTTCAACCTCTGGTAGAGTCTTTTCTAAACAAATATTTTCTGACATTT
>JAFVTJ010000078.1 GCA_017503305.1 Clostridia bacterium | reverse complement strand
GCAAATAAAAAAATGCCCCTTTAGGGGCAGCCGGTGAAAGTGTTGCGGTTGGCAAACCTTTCGACGAGCCTATAGGCTCGGCCGGTCTTATGCCCTAAGGGGGCAGTGCATACTACCGGCACGGCCGGTAGTTATGATTTGTAAAAACACATAAACTTTTTCGGAGGTGCATTGACATCAGCAGTAAAGAACTTGCAATTAACGAAGGTATTAAATTTAAGGAAGTTCGCGTTATTTCGTCGGATGGTTCACAAATCGGTATTATTCCCGTTGCTCAAGCCTTGCAGGAGGCTTACGCCAGGGATTTAGACTTGGTTTGTATTTCCCCCAACGCGCAACCGCCTGTTTGTAAAATTATGGATTACGGTAAATACCGTTTTGAACAGGCTAAACGTGAAAAAGAGGCTAAGAAGAACCAAAAGGTAATCGAAATAAAGGAAATTCGCATAATCGGTTTGGGTATTGATACTCACGATTTTGAAACCAAAGCCAAGCACGCTATCAAGTTTTTAGATGCGGGCAATAAGGTTAAGGTTGCTATCCGTTTCCGCGGTCGCGAAATGGGTCACCCCGAAATCGCACTTGATTTAATGTCACGTTTTGCAGAATACTGTGCTGACCATTGCGTTGTTGAAAAACCCGCAAAATTGGAAGGCCGTAACATGCTTATGTTCTTGGCTCCGAAATCAAGTAAATAATGTAGTTTAAAAAATATTTGGAGGGACTAAAATGCCTAAGATTAAAACACACAGCGGCGCAAAGAAGCGCTTCAAACTCACAAAAAACGGCAAGGTTAAACGTGCTCATGCTTTTAAGTCGCACATCCTTAACAAGAAGACAACCAAGCGTAAGAGAAATCTTCGCAAGACAATCGTTGCCGATGTAACAAACACCGCAACAATCAAGAAATTGATTCCTTATAAATAAGGAAAGGCTAATAGGAGGAAAAGTAAATGGCACGTATTAAAGGTGCGTTAGCAACACGCAAAAGAAGAAATAAAGTTTTAAAGCTTGCTAAGGGTTACTTTGGCGCTAAATCTAAGCTTTTTAAGACTGCTAAAGAAGCAGTTATGAAATCAGGCAACTATGCATACATCGGTAGAAGACTTAAGAAGCGTGACTTCCGTCGTCTTTGGATTACACGTATCTCTGCTGCTTGCAAAATGAATGATATGAACTATTCTTCATTCATAAACGGTCTTAACAAGGCTGGTATTGAAATCAACCGTAAGATGTTGGCTGACCTTGCAGTTAACGATGCAAAGGGCTTTGCTACATTAGTTAAGGCTGCAAAAAAAGCTCTTGAAAAATAATTACCTTCGCCCGAGTGAAAACTCTCTCGGGCGACTTTTTCATTTTTAAAGAAGGTGAAAAAATGGAAAATTTCAAAATTATTACCAGTAAAGATAATTCACTTATCAAACTCGTTTGCGCTCTACAGGGTAGTGCTAACGCTCGTAAAGAGCACAATTTATTTGTGCTTGAAGGGCTTAGAATTTGTGACGATGCCTCCACTTGCTCAATAAAGTTTGATAAGTTAATTGTCAGTGAAACGGCAATTTTAAAGTATGAAGATAAAGTGAAAAAGCTTTCACTAAATGCTTTGGAATGCTCTAGAATACCTGACAGCCTGTTCAAAAAAATAAGCGATACAACCTCTCCTCAAGGGGTTATTGCGCTTTGCAAAATGCCCCAAATGAACCGTGAAATCGACCCTTGTGGTCGTTACGTTGCGCTCGAAAACATAAACGATCCGTCTAATTTGGGTGCTGTAAGCCACACGGCTGAGGCCTTGGGCGTTAGCGGTATTATCCTGTCGGCGAACGGTTGCGACCCTTATTCGCCAAAGTCGTTGCGCGCATCAATGGGAACACTTCTTCGTATGCCGCTTATAATTTTGCCCGATTTTGTAGAAGGCATAAAAAATTCGGGTCTTAAGTCATACGCTTGTGTGGTTGACAGTGACGCCAAATCTATTACCGACGTAGAGTTTTCTAATGGCTCGGTTGTAATGATTGGCAACGAGGCTAATGGACTTACCGAAGAAGCAAAATCGGCCGCGAGTGAGCAAATCACCATTAAAATGACAGGCTTGGCAGAGTCGCTCAACGCGGCAACCGCGGCGGCTATTTCTATTTGGGAAATGATGAAATGAAATATTACGTTTGGCTACAACTTTGCTTAGGGCAGGGCAGCAAAACCTTTGAACACCTTTTAGAAGATGCGCTTTTGCCGAGTGATATTTATTCAATGACTCCTTCTGAGCGTAAAAAGGTAGGTTATTTTTCAAAGGGCGAGCTCGATAAAATGAGCAAAATATCCATAGAGGATTCGGTGAAAATTATTGACCAGTGCAAACGAATGGGTATAACGCTTATAAAATACAATGACGATAACTTCCCCGCAACCGTAAAATCGATTTCTCTTCCACCGATGGTGCTTTATATAAAAGGGAAAATGCCCGATTTTGATAATAATCCCGTTATTTCGATAGTGGGACCCCGCAAGGTTTCGGAATTTGGTAAAAAGGCGGCATATTCCTTAGGTTACCGCCTTGGTAAAGCAGGTTTTATGGTTGTAAGCGGCGGCGCTGTGGGTAGCGACACCTATGCGCATATCGGCGCTTTAAAGGCTAATGCTAAAACCGTGCTTGTAATGGGTTGTGGTTTTAACGTGAGTTATTTAGAAGAAAACCGCGCTTTAAGAGAACATATTGAAAAATGCGGTTGTCTTATAAGCGAATATCCGCCGGATACACCCATAACGCGCTACACCTTCCCTGTGAGAAACAGGCTTATATCGGCGCTGTCTTTGGGTACTATCGTGGTCGAAGCAGGAAAACGAAGCGGCGCTCTTTTAACTGCTAATCACGCGATAGAACAGGGCAGAGATGTTTTCGTAATCCCAGGTTCACCCGAAGCGCAAGAATACAAAGGCTCTAATGCGCTTTTACGCGACGGCGCAAAGCCACTTTTAGATGCGGGAGATATTTTTGGCGAATATATTTCGCTTTTTCCCGATAAAATCGATATAGAAAAGGCCTTTAAAAAAGAGCCTAAACAAATAAAACCGCAAAAAAATAAAAAAATATTGAATGAAACACTTTCAAATGAAGCAAAAATAGTATATAATTGTTTAGATACGCACAGATTTTATCCCGACGAACTGAACACCGGTTTAGACGGCAGTAAGCTGCTTTCGGCTTTAACCGAACTGGAAATGGAATTTATTATAAAAGCCTTGCCCGGTGGACAGTATGAGATATGTAAAGGAGATTGATTATGTCAAAACTTTTAATCGTAGAGTCACCTTCTAAAATAAAAGGTATTAAGAAGTATTTAGGTGCCGATTACGAAGTTATGGCTTCAAAGGGACACGTACGCGATTTGCCAAAATCCCGTCTTGGCGTTGACGTTGAAAAGGATTTTGCACCGCAGTATATAAATATGACTGAAAAGAAGGATTTAATTAAGCAATTAAAGGAAGCCGCAGCCAACAGTGATGAAGTATTCTTAGCAACCGACCCTGATAGAGAGGGTGAGGCGATTTCTTGGCACTTGGCACAAATTTTGGGGCTCAGCCTTGAAGACACCAACCGTGTTACATTCAACGAAATTACAAAATCCGCCGTTCAGGCGGGAATTAAGGTTCCGCGTAGAATTGATATGGATTTGGTATCTGCTCAGCAAGCTCGCCGCGTGCTTGATAGAATTGTGGGCTATAAGTTAAGTCCGCTTTTGTGGAAAAAGGTTAAGAGCGGTCTTTCTGCAGGCCGTGTTCAAACAGTAGCACTTCGCCTTATTGTTGAGCGTGAACGTGAGATTGAAAAATTTGAATCTACTGAATATTGGTCGGTTGATGCAAAATTGGCTTCGGGCAGAAAAACCTTTAATGCAAAGCTTTACGGCGACCAAAACGGCAAGATTGATTTAATTGCCAACGAGGATGAGGCAAACGCAATTTTAGCTAATTTGGAAAATGCCGAATACACCGTTACCGAAATTAAGAAGGGCAAACGCAACAAGCAACCCGCACCGCCCTTTATTACTTCAACTCTTCAACAAGAAGCTTCCCGTAAGCTTGGCTTTACCGGTCAGCGCACAATGCGTATTGCGCAACAGTTGTATGAAGGTATTGATTTAAGTGCAATAGGCACAACCGGTCTTATAACCTATATGCGTACCGACTCTTTACGTATTTCCGAAGAAGCAAGAGCGGCCGCTAATAAATATATTGCCGCTAATTTTGGCGAAAAATATTTGCCATCTAAGCCGCGCTATTATAAATCGAAAAACGGTGCTCAGGACGCTCACGAGGCTATCCGTCCTACCGATATTTTCATAACACCCGATAGTGTTAAGGATTCCTTAACTGCCGAACAATATAAGCTTTATAAGCTTATTTGGGAGCGTTTTATCGCTTCGCTTATGGCTTCTTGTGTGCAGGATACCGTTAACGTTGATATTACTGCAAACGGCTATATTTTTAAAGCAAGCGGTTATTCGGTTAAGTTTGACGGCTTTACCGTGCTTTACGTTGAAGGTAAGGATGAGGAAGAGGCTAAGGAAAGTAATTTGCCCGAAATGACCGAGGGCGAGGTATTAAAGCTTCGCGATTTAATACCGAATCAGCACTTTACCCAACCTCCCGCACGCTATACCGAACCTACACTTATTAAAGCTTTGGACGAAAACGGCATTGGCAGACCTTCTACCTATGCGCCCATTCTTTCAAACATTATGGGTAGGGAATACATTGAAAGAGAAAAGAAGGCGTTAAAGCCTACAGAGCTTGGCAAGGTTGTTTCTGACCTTATGGTTGAGTTCTTTAATAAGATTTTTGACGTTAAGTTTACCGCCGGTCTTGAAGTTAAGCTTGATAAAATTGGTGCGGGTGATCTTGACTGGACCGAAACCATTGCTAATTTTTATAAAGAATTTGAAAATTATTATAAAAAGGCTGAATATTCGCTTAATGGCAAAAAGGTTAAGGTGCCTGACGTTGAATCGGAAGTTTTGTGCGAAAAATGCGGTAGAAAAATGGTTGTTAAATCCAGCCGTTTTGGTAAGTTCTTGGCTTGCCCGGGTTACCCCGAATGTAAAAACACAAAGCCCGTTCCCGAAGATGAGGTTGCACAACCTTGCCCCAAGTGTGGATCTAAGCTTGTGAAGAGAACCTCTAAAAAGGGTAAAAAATTCTACGGTTGTACAAATTATCCCAAGTGTGATTTTGCATCTCCCGGTGTTCCCACAGGTGATATTTGCCCCGAATGCGGTGGTTATATCATAAACGGAATCAGAGGTAGAAAATACTGTATGAATTCTAACTGCCCTTCAAGAAGTAAGGATAAAAAGGAAAAATAAAATGAAAAAAATCACTGTTATAGGTGCAGGTCTTGCGGGTTGTGAAGCGGCCTTGCAAATTGCCAATTTGGGTGTTGCGGTTGATTTAATTGAAATGAAACCGCAAAAACGTACACCCGCTCATAAAAGTGATAATTTTGCCGAGCTTGTTTGCTCAAATTCTTTAAAGGCGGCGCGTGTGGATTCGGCCGCGGGACTTTTAAAGGAAGAAATGCGACGCTTCGGCTCGGTTTGTATGGCGGCTGCCGAAAAATGCTCGGTAGCGGCAGGCGGCGCTTTGGCGGTTGACCGTGATATCTTTTCATCGCTTATTACCGAAACTGTAAAAAACCACCCAAATATTACAATTAAAAATGAGGTTGTAACATCTCTTAATCCTCAAGAAATTACGGTTGTGGCAACAGGCCCTTTGACCGAGGGCGGCCTTGCGGACGAAATTGCAAAAATGTGCGATAGCGAAAATTTAAGCTTTTACGATGCCGCAGCACCCATTGTTACAAAAGAAAGTGTGGATTTTGACTCTGCGTTTTATGCCTCGCGTTACGGCAAAGGGACAGATGATTATATTAACTGCCCTATGAATAAGGAGGAATATGAAAACTTTCACCGCGAGCTTATAAATGCCGAAAGTGCCTTGCTTTCAGAATTTGATAAGCCTATCACCGTTTACGAGGGCTGTATGCCGGTTGAAGTTTTGGCAAAGCGTGGGGAGGATTCAATCCGTTTTGGTCCGTTAAAGCCGGTAGGTTTACGTGACCCTAAAACAGGACATAGACCCTGGGCTGTGGTACAGCTAAGGCGCGAAAACGCCGAGGGCTCGCTTTTTAATCTTGTGGGTTTTCAGACAAATTTAAAATTCCCCGAACAAAAAAGGGTGTTTTCTATGATACCCGCCCTTAAAAATGCTGAATTTGTACGCTTTGGTGTTATGCATCGAAACACCTTTATAAATTCACCAAAGCTTTTAAATTCTGATTTGTCATTAAAAAAATATCCTAATATATTTTTTGCAGGTCAACTTTCGGGTGTTGAAGGATATATGGAATCGGCCGCGAGTGGAATTATCGCAGGTATAAATGCTCTAAACCGATTAAAAAATAAAGAACCCTTGATTTTACCCAAATATACAATGATTGGCGCTTTGCTCGGTTATATTACCGATGAAACAGTAGAAAACTTTCAACCTATGGGCGCGAATTTTGGCATAATACCACCACTTGAAACTAAGATTAAAGATAAAAGAGAACGTTATATGGCATTGGCTGAGCGTTCACTAGATTGGTTTAACGAAAAGGAGAACTAAAATGCGTGTTGTAGTAGATGCTTTTGGCGGCGATAATGCACCTTTAGAGATTGTAAAGGGTGCGGCAATGGCTTCAAACGAACTTAAGGTAGATATTACTCTTACAGGCGATAAGGAAAAAATTGAAGCTATTATAAAAGAAAACAATTTGCAGTTTTACGGCGATTTGCAAATCGTTCATTGCACCGACGTTATTGATATGCATGATGACCCTACAACCCTTTTAAAAGCACATAAGGAATCTTCAATGGCCGTAGCATTTAAAGAACTTAGTGAAGATAGAGCAGATGCTTTTGTTTCGGCAGGCTCAACCGGTGCAATTGTAGTAGGCGGTACACTTATTGTTAAGCGCATTAAGGGTGTAAAACGTCCTGCGCTTGCAGGTATGATACCTTCTCCCAATGGCCATTATATGCTTATGGCTATGGGTGCTAATGCCGAATGTCGACCCGAAATGCTTTGCCAGTTTGGTATTATGGCAAGCGCATATTTAAAGGGTGTTGAAGGTAAGGAAAACGCTACAATCGGCCTTTTAAATATCGGCACCGAGGATACTAAGGGCGGTGAGCTTCAAAAAGAGGCTTACAAGCTTTTAAGCAAAGCACCTATCAATTTTGTTGGTAATATTGAATCACGCGAGATGCCTAAGGGTGTTTGTGATGCGGTTATAACCGATGGTTTTACCGGCAATATTGCTTTAAAGCTTATTGAAGGTACCGCAACCACATTCTTCAAATTGATAAAAAATGCTTTATATAAGAGTCTTAAAAATAAGTTGGCTGCCTTGGTTATTAAGAAGGATTTGTATTCACTTAAAGGTATGATGGATAGCAGTGAGGT
>JAFVTJ010000077.1 GCA_017503305.1 Clostridia bacterium | reverse complement strand
GGCAATAGGTGGGGGTGTTACATTTTTAGTCGGAATGGCAGGAGCTGTAGCTATTTATTATTTAGGAGAATTAATTGATAATGGCTGGGAATGGCTTAAAAAACAAATATTTGAATAAAAAAATTATTATTCATCAAATGACTTTGCTGGATCGTGTTTTAGGATTGGGGTCTGCTATATTTCTTACCGCTCTCCCCATTATTGTATTAATTTTAGGCTTTGAACCAGTATATAAGATGATCGTTCTTTTATTAGCTATGATTGTTTATTGTTTGTTTATGTTTTTTAATGTATTTAAAACATATATACTTTTGGATAAAAAAAACAACAAGTTAATCATCCGCGAAACACTAGGATTTAAGAAAGAAGAGTTGTTCTTAGAAAATATAGTTAGAATAGAAGTTGCTGATGGTGTTTATACTAAAAAATTTTTCACAATTGATATTATTCTGCGGGGAGCATCTACTAAAAAAATCGGCTCATGGTCTGATCCACTAACATCAAGAGTTTCTATATTTGGTACTTATAAAAGACAAACTAAACGATTAAAAAAATTCTGTGAAGAGTGTAATCAATATTTGCAAGAGCAGAAAGAATAAAATTTGAACAAACCACTTTGTTGGGTAACACCGACAAAGTGGTTTCAGTTTAATTTGATCTACGTGTGGTTGGTGGAAACGCCAACCACACTTTTCTTACCGAGTATTCGTTTTAAATTTACTCTTTACAAATCAATAATCATACAACAAAAAGCGTTCAACGTGGGTTGAGCGCTTTTTAGTTAATAATTAATAATGAAGTTTAGCAGGCTATTGCCCGCGCTGATGAATAATTGCGGTCAGTTTGCGCCTTCCACGCGCAAAGCCTAAACAAAATTAAAAAAAGGGGGCTGGGCGCTGCTTTAAAAGCGAGCATTTTAGTTTAAAAATGGCGTTAAAAACGGTTAATTGCGTCAAAAGCTGTCAAAAAATGGGGAAAGAGATTTCAAAACCGCCCCAATTTGGCTTGAGTAAAAAAAAGTGGTTGATTTTTTATCGGTTTAGTAGTATAATCAAAATGTAAAAGTATAAGTGGTAATTTATACTTTTTTACTTAACAAAAGCTAAACACGCTATTAAATTATGAAAAAGAATTTAAAAGACAAGCTTGTTAATAGAAAAATTAAAAAACCAAGCCCGCTAATTATGGGCTTTGCAAGGCTGGTGCTTGGCTTTATATGCAAAAGCAATAAGGTTAAGTTCAGCTATGATTTTGATATAAATTCAATCAAAAATACCCCGACAGTTTTAATTGCAACGCACACGTCGCGTTTGGAGTTTATCTATACGCTTTACGGCTTTAAGCGTAAGGATATCAATATGGTATGTGGCTATCAAAACATACTAAAAAAGGGTATTTACGGCCTATTTAAGCGCCTTGGTATAATTGCAAAATACCTTTACCAGCCCGATTTTAAATGCACGAAGCACATGCTGGGCGTATTAAAGCGTAACGGTGCGCTTGGGCTTTTCCCTGAAGGCATACAGTCAACAAGCGGCAGTACCCAGCCTATAAACCCGGCAACAACCAAGTTTATCAAAAAGAGTAAAGCAAACGTTGTGCTTTGCACTTCAAACGGGACGTATCTATCAACAAACAGATACGCGGGTGATCGCAAAAAGGGAAAGATAAGCGTAAATTACAGCCTGCTTTTTAAACCTGAAGATTTAGAAAGGCTTTCCGAAGAGCAAATTTATAATATTTTGCTTGAAAAATTCAGATATAACGAGTTTGAATTCAATAAAAAGGCGCGCAATAAATACGTTGGCAAAAAGCCAAACGCTTACGGGCTTGACAAAATACTTTATAAATGCCCCGACTGTAAAAAAGAACACGTTTTAACCGTAAAAGGCGATACAATCGTTTGCAAAAACTGTCGGTTCAGCGCACGCCTTAACGAGTATTACGACTTTGTTGATATAAAAGGCAACGCCAAGCCTGAAAGCATTGACGAGTGGTTCAAGTGGCAACGCCGCACCGTTCGCAAGGAAGTTAAGTCTGACGACTTTAATATGATATTTAGCGGCAGACTTTACACAATTAAGCTTGACCGCTTAAGAAAACCGCCGAAGGATAGAAGGCTTTTATCTGTTGGCGAACTTTATTTATCAAACAAGCAGCTTGCCTTTTTAGGCACGATGGACGGAAAGTTCGTAGGCTACAGGTTTGATACAAGGTCGATTTACTCGTTGACCTTCTCAACAAAGGGATTTTTAGAATTTTATCACAATGACGATTACTTCATCGTTGTTCCTGACAACAAGGATGAATGCTTGATTAAATGGACGCTCGCATCGGAAGAAATACATAATATGTATGACGAAAAGTGGGATTTAGCCTGTGCGGACGTTTACGAATACGATAAAGGAGAAATTTATGGATAAATCTAAACCTGCGGGTATGGACGTAAAAGTCAAATTTGGGGTTAAAAGCTTTATTACCGTTGTCGGCATACTTTTAGCCGTATTAATTGTCGTGGGCGTGTTAACGTATG